>CAXGRW010000004.1:0-31359 GCA_964012125.1 uncultured Rhodopirellula sp. | reverse complement strand
CCAAAGGCAAGGTCATTGCCCTGACCTGCATCAATGGTGTCATCGCCACCGTGATCGGTATCCTCTGAGGGGGAGGAGATTGAGATCAGAGTCGGTGGATTTGTTTCCTGGCTCCAAGTCAGATGGCCAGTGTCACCAAGGATAATGTCGTGTCCGCCGTTGGTGGTGATCATGTCACCATCGTCACCACCCAGAACATAGTCACGGGCACTTCCCGTGATAATCTGATCAAATCCACCAAAAGCATGATCAGTTGTGTGCAACTCGACTAAATCCCCAGAGAGATTGAATAAAACAAGTCCGTTGTCGCCTAGCACTACATCTCCAGCATGATCGATTCCACCATGGATGACGTCATCGCCACTGCCTCCGAAGACGATATCCGAGCCACCGGGGCTTTCAATTCGATCATTGCCACCGAATGACACATCGGTACTACGAAACTCACGTAAAAATGGGGTCGGCGTTGTGGTATCCCAAATCAATTCACCGTGATCACCAAAAATAAGATCATTGTCACTTCCGGAGTCAATCGTGTCATCGCCATCGCCGCCGAGAATAAAGTCGTTCCCTGCACCGGAGATAATCGTGTCGTCGTTACCGTTTTCATTACCGAGAGAAACAACCTTCAACGGTCGGCTTTGCAGATCGAGTAAGAGTATGCCTCCGTCGCCGACTACAATATCTTCGATATCGCCTGGACCGGCATCAATAGCATCAGCTCCACCGCCGCCAAAGATCAGATCAACCGACAGGCCACCAGTTATTTGATCGTTTCCGCTAAAGACTTCCATTGCAGTACGCACGTCGGTCAACGTTGGTGGCGTTGTGGACTGATCCCACACCAACAGACCATGGTCTCCAAGGACGATGTTTTCACCGTCCAAAGCTGAAATCTGATCATCTCCATAACCTGCTACGACTGTGTTCTTGCCGTCAGCAAGACTGATAACATCATTTCCGCCGTACGCATGGTCCGTACTTTTGACTGAAATTATTTCATCTGATGATGTTAGCAGTTCAATTTCCGCATTGTCGCCAACGATATGGTTCTGGGAACTATTAGTTGACCCAGTAACCCTGATTTCGTCAGCTGCGGCACCTCCCATCACAAAGTTAATCCCTGCCGCAATATCAATTTGGTCCACATCTAACACGTCTCCGTTAGCAGCGTTCAATGTCACTATTTTGGTGACATTGCTACCGTCGTTCAAAACTTCGACTCTTCCTTCATCTCCATGCACAAAGTTACGACCCCCACCAACATCGATGTCGTCATTTCCGAGCCCAGCAATGACATAGTTCGTGCCATCGCTGAGCAGGATCGTGTCGCTTGCTCCGGTGCCTAGGTTGGTGGATTCGATTAAATTCAATTTTCCGTCGGTATCGAAAGTGGCTCTTCCGGCGTCTCCAAGAATGGTGTTGGTACCCGACTGCGAAGAAATCTGATCACCCAATGCACCACCGATTACCGCATTGGTGCCAGTGGTAAGGTTGACAACGTCGGCGCCGCCGTAGGCATAATTCTGGCTCTGGATCTCGAGAAGATTTCCATTGCTTGTTTGAAGCGTGATGGAGCCATTGTCGCCGATCACACTTGACTGGGCTTCGCTTGCTGTGCCGTTGACATCGATTGTGTCTCCTGCCGCCCCGCCAATCACTACGTTGTACCCTGCTCCGATATCAATGTCATCGACATCCGCGTCTGTGCCTGCCTCTGCATTGAGCGTTGTGATCAGCGTGGTATCACTTCCGTCATTCTGTACTTCAATACTTCCTTCTTCACCATGAACAAAGTTGGTTCCACCACCAACATCAATGTCATCACTGCCGAGCCCGGCAATCACGTGGTTGACACCATTTGCAAGACTTATCGTGTCATTTCCTCCGTGACCCAGGTTTTCTGAGCGAATGAGTACGAGGTTTCCATCAGGTAGATAGGATGCGCGTCCGTCATCACCCAAAATCGTGTTCCGTCCATTGGTTGCAGTGATTTGGTCACCAGCTACACCACCGATCACAGCGTTCGTTCCATCAGTGAGTTGAATCACATCTGCGTCACCGTGCTCAAAATCACTGCTGGTAATTTGGCTGAGATTGCCATCGGAGTCTAAAAGCAGAGTTCCGTTGTCACCCAATACTATCCCACGTGCATTTGATTGGGTTCCATTGACCGAGATCAGGTCACGTGCTGCGCCACCAATGGCAATGTTAAAACCTTCGCCTACTTGGATCTCGTCGTCGCCTCCAACTGCTGGGTTAAGAGACTGGACCGTAGTGGTACCATCTTCATTTACGATAAGAGTTCCTTCGTCACCAAGAACACGATTGGTTCCAGCACCAATCGTTACCCGATCGTCGCCAGCCCCTGTGATAACCGTGTTATTGCCATCGTTAAGCTGGACAATATCAATGTCACCACTGCCGCTATTTGTACTGCGAATGAGCTGAAGATCGCCATTGACGAAGTAGGCTGCACCATCATCACCCAAAACTGTATTGCGTCCACTGCCAGCGGTAATCTGATCACCACCGACACCGCCGATCACAACATTGATCCCGTCGTTCAACTGGATCGCGTCCGTATCACCGAGAAAACCTGTGCCACCGCCCTCAAGAGACGATGCTTGGCTTTCGATTGACTTGAGTTGGCCCATGTTGTCGAGCAACATGTTGCCATTATCACCGAGAATGATAGCTCGATCGGTGACCTCAGAACCTGTCACGGAGACCGAGTCTGCCGCAAAGCCCGCTACAACAATGTTGTAACCATTTCCAATCTGGATTGTGTCTTCACCACCTGAGACACCATTGATCGATCGTAGGTAGGTCTCGCTAGTGTCTGGATTAACATCCATGCGGCCTTCATCACCAAAGACTCGATTTGTTCCCGAACCCAGTTCGATCATGTCATCTCCAGCACCGCCAAAGAGGATTTTGTCGCCATCGGCAGCGTAGACGTAGTCGTCCGTTGCTGATGCATGGTGGGAGGTTACTACGGCACGAAGTTCGTAGTCGGCAGAGGAGTCCCAGGTGGCGGTTCCATGGTCGGCAATCACAAAGTCATCACCAGTTTGCCCACTCACTTTCACATTAGCATCTTCGCGGAGGACGTGAATGTAGTCAGTTGCGCCCCCTGCAAAGATTCTGTCGTCGCCGGCATCGCCGGTGATCTGGTCACTACCGCTTAAATGTTCGACGGCTGTGTTGACCTGCTCAACCTTCGATGTGTTTCGGATTTTAAGAGTGCCAAGCGTTTGCTCGATGCTGCCATGGTCTCCCAAGAGAATGTCGTCACCACCATTGCCATGTAGCGTATCCGCGCCCGCGTTCAAATCATCACTCGTAGCCGTATGATCAGAAACTTTGGGAACGGTAACAGCGTTCAGCAGTAAAGTATGGGCAGTCAAACCTGCCTCCACTCGCTCATAGCGTGTAGAAAGTTCGAGGTTGAAACCGCCATCACCATAGACATGGTCTGCGCCATCATTACCTGTGATCAGATCGTTCCCCGATCCGCCAGCTAGCTGGTCGTCGTACGCGGATCCCGCGATTTGGTCATCCCCTTTTGCACCATAGATCACCACGTTGCCAGAGGCAGACGTGGCATCAATGATGTCATCACCGTAATGTTCATATTGTTGAGCCTGACCTGTGAATGCCCCCGTAACCACCAGCGCCTCGTTGCGACTATAGCTCATTCCGTCTTGCATCGTGTCGCCAAAGATAACAATGGGTGCCGTTGTGCCCCCCGCACCCTCTTTTATCGTGATCGTATCACCACCACGGTTTCCATCGATCAGCGTATTGCCGCCACCGTGAACAACAGTCAAGGCTTCGGGGGCATTGGCCGAAATGTTGAAGGTTTCATCTCCCTGCCCCAACATCAAATCAATCATTTCGAAACTTCGGTAGGTTATTCCCGTGTCGAACGTGGTTGAGTTGCTCTGCAGGGGCACCGACGGCATGCCAAATCCAGAAATGTTGCGTATCTCGTGCAAGGAGGGCATGGCGACATCGCTTGAAGAGTTAGCTCCATAAATGTGTTGCACTCCGGATTGACTTGTGTCCGCAGTACTTCGCATCACGCCGCTGTCGTCTGAGATGCTGCCGGCATGATACATTTTAAGTACATCTGTTTGTGTTGTCTCGTCGGTGTCACCCGGGTCGACCACTGGTCTTGCTGAATCGTGCTCAGTGCCCATTATTATCGCGTCTGAAATGGCATTGTTCTTGCCACTGAGCACACTGGCCTCGAGGTACAACGGTCCTTGGATTTGGTCAATGGTTTGGGCCTGTGCTGGATATGCCTTTGTGGATTGCCCGGAGCTGGCATAGGTTTCATCCGCAATCAAGCGAACGACGAAAGGAGTATTCCAATTGGCGGCCGTGAAATCCAACTCCGGTATGCCTGCGCGGGTTTGCAAACGTGTGTCGGATGGTTCGGCGGATGAGACGACTGTTTGACCATCAGTGTGGATTCGAATGGTAACTGTTTCGCCGCTCTCAGGAGCTTTCGATAGGCTGAGTAGATATGTGTCTTCTTGTCGTTCACTGACCAATGTTGTCCCGTCTGTGACCTGTGCAATGACTGTCGGACTGTCGTTATCGTAAAGAGTAATTTCGACAGAGGGTTGTGAAACCGTGCCGGAATAGACAGAGGATCCCGTAAGGGTTTGCCTGATTATTTGTGGCAAAGTATTTTCTCTGGTGGTGTCATCCACTGGGTTTAACGTGATTGTGACAGGGTTTCGGTAGTTCGATTCGTCAAAGGTCAGTGTCGCTTCATTACCGTTGGTATTGAATCTATCGGAACCCTCTGAGGCAGAAAGTGTAAGTTGGTTCCTGTCAAATCCTAACGCAAGTGTTACCACTTCGAACTGACTGGGTGTCTGACTCAGGTATACTTGATAACTCTTGCCGGCCTGACCTTCGACAAGTGTCATTTCCGGGTTTGTTTTTCGAACCACCAGTGATGGGCTGTCATCGTCAGTGACATCGACGTTAACATTGGGGACTTCGATTCGGTTGTACTCGGGGTTGATTGATAGCGGGCTTGCTTTCAGGACCGCCCTTGTTGAATGGGTGATGGTTACCTTTCGGGATCCTTCTTGTGCCGTATCCCCGATCGCGCGTACGATCACATTTTGAGGAAGTTCCCAAGCATTTAGGCCTTCGGATAGTTCAGAATCGAATGTAATGACAGCAGATTCGCTATAGGTTACGCCTCCATCAACCGAGACCTCGATTCCTCGATTTCCGCTTCCAGTTGGGTAGTCGGTGTGAATGTCTGCAACATCTTGTTGCGCTGAACCGGCAACCGAAATTGTCACGTGCACGAGCGTGGGATTGGCAATTTTTACTGACGGGACTGTCATTGAGATGCTGTATGAGTCGGTGTTTGACAAATCACCTTCATCCAGTTGGGTCATTCCCCCACTTTGCTCAATGATGATTTTTCCCTGTTGACCGTCAGCGACATGCAGCGAGATTCCCTCAGCAAAGATACCAGCGAATTCAGATGAGTCGGACGTACTAACGACAGTGTGGTCGATCTTGGCACTTCTGGCTTCTTTAGACGATGCGAAGATTTGCGAGGTGACGTCTCCGCCAACGCTGGTGGTGTCGTGACCCAAACCACCGATCAATGTGGTTGCGAGATCTGATCCCGTGCTTAGAACATGGAAAACATCGTCACCAGCCATTGCATCAACTGCCAGTTCTTCGACGCTTGTGTAGGACAGATTCATATTCGCGTAATTGAAGTGCGTCTTGTTGATCACGATCGCATCGTTTTCTTCAGTTCCGAGCACCCCGATAGTGTCCGTGCCAGCGTTACCATCGATGTCGATATTGGAGTGACTCGAGTAAGAAAGTTCCGGGCCGTCCATGCTGAATCCGCGTACCTCGAAATGATCGTCGCCATCTCCGCCACTGACAGAAAGCTGATTGCGACTGCTGTAAACAACGATCGTATCGGTACCGCCACTACCATAAACAGTTGTCGGATAACTATTGCCTGTACTTAGGTGGCCTTGTGTTGTAGATGTGGTTTCAAACTCGTCTCCCACGCCGACAGCGTCTACAAGACGAGGCGATCCGTAGAGCTGGCCAAACTGGATGTGATCAGCACCTGCACCACCATCCAGAGTCGTGATGGCAGAATTGTCATCACTGTAAATCTGGTCTGCGCCTTCGAGTGCATTAATTCTCAGTTGAGCATTGATTGATTGCTCATAGTTGACACGCTCATGGCTCGTCTTGAACTGTGGATCTGCGGGGTCGTATCCCTCGATTGGCTGCAACAGTGATACAAATTTCTTGCGACTGAGCAAAATGTCGTCAGAGCTGGTTGCATTGAGTGTCAAGCGATCGGAGCCGTTTGCTGGGGCGCCTGTGTCATCAACCTGCACGAGGTAGTCGTTAGTGCCTGTGAAGTTGACGGTGTAGTTGTCAGTTCCGCCGCGGCCATCGAGCAGGATGGGGCTGGCGGTGGTGGGCATCTGGTTCAAGACGATGCTGTCCATTCCCCCAGGAAGCCCATCTTGGTCACCCTGTACGCTCATTGGCCCCACAATCGATGACGGGCTAATGATTAGTTCATCATCATCCCGATGTCCCGTGATGTAAATTGAAGTCGCTTGCACGGCTCCTTCAAGATCCAGTCGGGCACCGGTCCCCACGTCGGCATCGGAATAGTCAATTTTTAGAATGAGATCATCGCCGGCAAGAAGCGATGCCCCTTCTTCGATAGAAATATCATCTCCTGCTTCTAGTATCAGCGAGTCAGCTGCGATGAGGGAAATGTTTGCTGGGATGAGGATGTCCTCGTCCAGCGTTGAACCATCGGTCGCGCTATATCGATTCACAACCGAGTTGTGAATTGTTGCTGACACCGCGGTGGTCGTTGCTGAGTCAATGGTTTGCAATTCAATGCTGCCAACGGCTGAGACCACGTTTTCCAGTAGTTCAAGATGGCCTAGGGTTGAAATGCTGATCGTATCTGCCGCATTCACCCCGGTGACAGCGGATTCGTCAATGATTTTAGTTCCAGACAGATTTCCGATGAAGAGCCCACCATCATTGATGATGTCAATTCCACCTGAACCGGCATCGATCTCGATTCGTGTAATCACGGTCTCGAGCGGATTGTTGCTTTGGCCAACCCCCTGCGACTGAATCAGAACATTTGTTGCTTCAATATCATTTAGATGAATCGACTCAATTGCGAGGTCAAGCACTTGGCCTGAGGTTGTGTGCAGATCAAGGTCCGTGTCAGTTCGAAGGAGACCGAGAATAACATCAGACGTGACGTCGATATGAATTAACCCAGCGGTCGCGTCAATGAACGCACCGTCTGCCATAGAGAGGCCGCCACCAGCAGTCTTGTCCCGGTCAGCTTGGAGATAGATAGTCGCATCACCGGTTTCGTTCTCCAAGGAGCCTGTCGCCGTAAAATACAGGTCTCCGTCAACATGTAAATCAATGGAACCTCCGCCACTGAGCACAGCAGCATTAACCGTGATGTCGTCGCTTGCGTCCAAGGCAATCGCAGAGCCTTCGGAACTGATGGGTTCGTTGATGGTTATTGAGCTAAAGGCCGACAAGTTGACCCCACCAGGACTCTGAATGCCGGTCATCCCGCTCAACCCACCGATGGAAAAATCCCCTGTGTTGTCAAGCCAAATTCCATCCTGCGATGTGCTCGCTTCAAGATAAACTATGGAAGTTTCCAGTGGGTTGCTCTGTGCTCCAATTGCACCATTGGTACTGAAAATGGCGCCGGTGCCAGAGAAGTTAGTGCCTGGCTGTTGGGTTGGCATGAGTGATCCGCCGACCGTGAATACCATCTTACCCGATGTAGTCGAAATAGCGCCAACTTGCAGATCATCCGTTTCATTGATCTTGATGTCACCGGAGGCTGTCGCGTGTCCCTGTACCAGCGTCTGGATATTGGTATTGATGGGAGCATTGCCTCCGACTGAACCAGCGGCAGAAAAGGTTAGCTGTTCGCCTGATACTAGTGATCCAGCATCGCTAATGTTTCCACCGACACCTGTCAGAAACACATCGCCACTGCCAGCAGCAGAAACCGTACCGACAGCAATTTCTTGACCCTGTAACGAGAGGTCATCATGGTCCGTGCCGAGTTCAGTTGCTACGTGCCGTGCGGCGATAATGCCACCAGCCGTCAAGGTGATGTTTCCGCTTTGATTGACTAACGAAGTTAAGATAATGTCATCCGCTTCGGTCAGGTTTATTCTGCCGGCCTTCGTAGATACACCGCTGAGGATTTCGTTCGCAGCGAGATTGATGGGCGAGGAATCGCCGATGTTGTACTTCGCGGTGAAGCTCACATCGTCCGCACTGATCGTCGAGTTGCCATCAGTGTCGAGAATAGAACCCGTGCTTGTCAGAATCACATCTGCAAGCCCGCCAGCTGTAATCGTTCCGATTTCGATAGCCGAAGCGATTAACGAGATGTCATCTGAATTACCACCCCCGCTTGTCATCACGGTTCCTGCCGTCACAGTCCCAGATGCTGTTATCTGAATCTCACCACTGCTGTTTGATAAACTGACGAGAGCAATTGAGTCTCGTTCCTGAATACGGATCGAGCCGGCACCCTGTGAGTTGCCGCTTGTTATTTGATTGACTGCCGTTTGCAATGCATTACCCGCCCCGACAGACCCCCCAGCAGTGAAATTGAAGCCATCAGCGAGCACGAGACCGCTCCCACGGGAGTCAAGGAGATCACCAGTTGCTACTAGCGATAGATCAGCATTGCCACTGGCATTGAGGTTCCCCACGTCAATGGATGTGGCTGAAAGCTGGATATCATCATGATCGCCACCTCCAAGAGAGCGTACTACCTGAGCGTCCATGGGACCGGTGGCCAAAACTTGCAGCGGACCATCAGTCGTGCGTACATCACTGAGCGTGACACTGCCCAATGCATCGAGGCCGATGTTACCACTACCCGTGACTTGAGCCACAATGGTTGAATTGGCTGCCACATCAAGATTATCAGTTGTCCCAATTCCGGATTTGGCTGAAAGTGTAATTGAGCCCACTGCGGAACTGACATCTGCAGCTGAATCACTTCCACTGGGGTTGATTGCGCCACCGGGGTTGTTGACCGTCACGGTTCCACTGCTCGTCGTCGTGATTGAACCGATTTGAATGTCGCCTGCTTCAGATTGACCGGCAGACAGCACTACATCACCATTGCTGGTTTCGAGCTGGTCAATGCGGATACTGTTGTCTTCGCTGATGGTGACAGCACCTTGTGCGGTCAGTGTCGCAGATAAAACGCTCGAAGTTAGCGAAATACTTCCAGTGCCGCTGCTGGCTTGCAGGTTATCACCTGCCACCCTGCCATTGCCGATATCGCCAGAGGCACTCAATGCGATATCACCGTGAGTTGATCCTGCATTCACCGAGCCGACAACGACATCACCTGCGGTGGATGTCAACCGAATGTCGTTGCTGTCGTGATCTGTTTGTGAAGTAACATTATTGGCTGTCAGATCGCCAGCACTTGAAACGGTGATCGGACCGTGCTTGGTTTGTAGTCCGTAAAGGTTCAACGAACCGAGACCAGTTAGATTGATTTGACCACTGTCAGATGAGGTGGCCGTAATCGTAGCTCCCGGACTTATTTCGATCGCCCCACCGATACCAACGCCACCCACGCTACTTGCAGCTGCGAGGTTAAGTTGATCTGCGATCAAGTCCGCGTTCGCGTCATCATTGGATTCTTGGATTGTCCCACTTGTGGCACTGACGTTGATGGAGGCACCGGACAACGTTGCAGTGACACTTCCCAAGCTGATGTCACCCACTGTCGCATCGAGGTCGACGTTATCAGCCGCGATAATGTCTGTCGCGACGATGCCACCTGTAGTTGTCTGTAGGGACACCGAGTCACCGCTTCCGCCTTGGGCATCCACATCTGTTGCAACAACGGGTCCTGATGCGGACACATTGATCGACCCGTCATTTGTGCTCAACGAGGCTAGCGTGAGTGATCCGACACCCTGAAGACCGATATTCCCAGCAGAAGTGACCGAGCCGGTCACTGAGGTTCCCGAAGCAAATTCAATAGCGCCGTTGTTGTCACTGCCAATTCCATCGCGAGCAATCAAGTGGACATTGGTATTGCCCGCAGTGATATCTACAATACTGTCGTTGGCTGAGTCAGAGATTCCACCTCTATCGCTTTGCAACGTGACCGCCCCCTGCGAGTGTATCTGGCCCACGATCATTTGTCCTTCACCACTGGCACCTGCAAACAAAACCATATTGCCAGAAGTGGTGGTCGCCGAGTTAACACGGACGCCGTCTGTTTCTGTGATCGACACAGCTCCGCCCGCGTTCAGTGCGATACTTGTGACTGAGGTGCCCATGGTGATTCCAGACCCTGCTGTTGCCTCAAGGTCGTCGGAGGTTACGGAGCCAGCCTGAATTGTGGATCCTGACAGCAGGTTCACGTCACCCTCGTTACCTGCGTCGACGGCTGTGATTTGAAGTGGGCCTGTGGTTGCTGTTAGTCGAATGTCGTTAGCGTCTTTGTCGCCCAGCGACTGAATGTTATTCGCAGTCAATTGATCCACGGCGGTGACTCCGATTTTTCCATCACCAGCGACGACATCGGTCAAGGTGAGACTGCCGACACCAGAAAGAACGATGGCTCCGGTTGTTGAAGATGCGGTCACGTTGGCATTGTCTGAGAGTTCAAGTGCCTCTGTGCTACTGTTTCCTGTTATACCGGTAGCGGCCGTCATCTCGACGGTCGTAGCCGAGACATCGGGTGAGTTGTTCTCAGCGAAACCTACAATTGAGCCTGTGTCAGCTGTGATCGAGACTGTGCCACTCGCGGCCCTGACCGACTCAAGCACTATGTCTGACTGGTCTGCCCTGAGGTTGATGCCTGCAGGGCCAACAACGCTTGTCGCTTCGATTCCACCGCTGGTGGCTCGCAGATTTACAACGTGTCCAGCCCCGGCAGCCTGAACACTGTCCGCGGTGATCCTTCCACTCGCTAAGACATCGACATTGCCGTCATAGGTGCCAAGGTCGTCGAGGGTAAGAGCACCGTAGCCCTGCAGGTTTATTCTGCCCTGACCAGTCACTCGACTTGTCAGAATGGTGTTGCCTGGTAGATCGAGTCTGCCGTTACCCGTGCCAATCCCATCCCGGGCAGTTAGGGAAATCGCTCCATTACCAGCATTGATGTCAACGATTTGGTCGTTTGAATAATCGTTCACTGTACCGCGGTGATTGGTCATCGTTACCGACCCAGCGTTGCTAATGACGTTACCAATTTGCAACGTACCAGCTGACTGATTCCCGACGGTGATTGAGACATTTCCTCCGATGGAACGGACGTCGCTGAGTACCAATCCATCGTGCTCCAGGATCGTCAGGTCCGCGCCCGCCGTTACTTGAAGCGTGTTTGTGTTGGTTCCAATGTCTATCAGTTGGTCAGACGTGGCAGTCAATACATCTGATTGCAGCTTGTTAGCTGTGAGACTGCCTCCCGTGGAAATAGTAATGTCACCGGCGGTTTTCGCGTTCACTTCACCAAGGGACATTGATCCATTTGTGGATGCCAGCGTAATATCATTGGCGTCGGAGTTCGTGGTTGAAGTGATGCTGGTTGCTGATAGATTTCCGGCAGTTGTGATTGCGATCGGTCCATTGGCAGTCGTGGTTGAGGTTACTGTCAGATCGCCGAGACCTTTTAAGTTGATTGTACCACTATTGGTAGTGGCTGCTGAGACAGAAGCGGTACCAACCAGTTCCAGTGGAGCGTTGGTAGTGGAGCCGGTGATACCATCGCGAGCAGTGAGAGTCACGGTGCTGGCATCAATGTCAGCAACCTCATCCTCGGCCACTCCACGAATTGAACCTCCACCCGCTGAGATGCTGGCCTGCCCCGTGGTTGCCTTGAGGACTGTAATGTCTACATTCCCGGAACTTGCATTCAGGGAGACGGAGTCCGTTGCTGAGACATAGGTCGCAGCAATTCCGCCGGACGTCGTTGATAACGTCACATCTTGACCTGCTCCCTCTGCAACGACACTCGTTGCTGTCAACGCTCCCGTTGCAGTTACTTCGACTGAACCAGCAGATGTTTTAATATCTTGAAGCGTTCCGTTTCCGGCAATGTCAACGCCAATGGAACCGGTCCCTGTGACTTCGGCACTGAGATTCGATCCACTTGCAAGGTCCAGGTTACCATTCGTTCCATTGCCGATCCCGTCTCGAGCAACTAGTGAAATGTTACTGTTGCCGGCTGTGATATCTACTGCACCATCGGGATCGAAAGCGACAATTGATCCGTTAAGATTTGTCAACGTAACTGAGCCTGATCCGGCTGAGATGGCATCAATCTGTAAGTTGCCGGACCCAGTCGCTCCGGCAGTGAGGGATATATTCCCGTTCGCAGTGGATGCGTTGCTGATCGTGATGCCATCCTCATCCGTAACAGTGATGTCCCCGGTGCCCGTGACGGAAGCATTAAGAGTGTCGACATCAGTTCGCAAATCAGTTGCTGAGTGGGTGGTGGTCTGCAACGAGGCTGTTGTTATTTTAGTATCTAAATTCTGCTGAATCGCGCCAGTGCTTGAGCTAAGCGTGATGGTGTTCTGTGACGCAATATTGTCCTCGATGACTACATTGCCAGCAGGGGCGTCCAACAACAGGCTTGAAGCGAATGAGGCCGCAAGCTCTGAACTAACGATGATATTCCCACCGCTTGACCGTATCGAAATCGTTACCGGTCCATCCTTGATCGTCAAACCGTCAATGCGAATGTCACCGGTTGCAACCACATCTATGTTACCTGTGACATCCTGGTCGATCAGATAGTTCCCGGTGTGATTGATGCCTGAAAGATAGACAACAGGGTTGTTGCTCACCTCAAGGTTGGCATTGAGCGTTTTGTTTGTATTTAAGCCACCAACGGGAGTCAGGATATCAACGTTCACATCCTGCGGGGTTGATTCGGAAATCGTTCCACTTGCGTTTAGATATACTGCGCCAGCGTAGGAGCCGAGATCCGGTTCAGTGATTTTTATCAGATTGACTTTGATGTCTCCTGCGGAGACCGTGATTGATATATCGTTCCCGGCAACGCCCTTGAGTGATCGCACGCTGTCAGCCAGGACAGTACCGAGGGACGTGACAGAGATCGAACCGTCAGTCGTCCAGGAATTGCTAAGGATGGTTCCATTCACTGAAGTTTCAATAAATTCCGCATCACCGCTGCCAGTGACCTGTAAGGAGACACTGTCAGTTAGGTTGTTTGAGCTATCCAGCGTTATTCCAGAGGCTGATTCAACAATCAGGGTGCCTGCAGTGAGCCCCATTCCGCTGGTGTCAGACACGGCTCTGTTGGTTGAAGTGAGTGTCGCCTTGGTGGCATTGATCCCTCCAGCTGTACCGCGAAGGTAGACATGCCCAAGCTCTATATTGGTACTTAGCTCGGTTAAGCCATTGATCACGGAGGCGTTCGTTACCTGGGCGTATCGAGGCTCAACATTGACGATCTTACTTCGATCCACTGCGTTTCCGCTACTGGCAACCTCGTACAGTGGCCCCTCGTTGGGATCCTCGCTTGCGCTCCAGTAATTGGTGAGCTGACCGTCCAGAGCAATCGCTTGATGTCGATAACGGTAGGGAGCGGTTGTTTCCTGCCACTGATAGTACTTGTCGTTGATTTTGTCTTTGAGGAAAAGTTTTCCGGCAGCGTTGTGCATGCGTACCCAGCCTGACTGCGAGTCGATCTCATGCTCCTGGCCAATTCCGCTGCCATTGGACGTCACGCGAATTTCGGAAAGCGTACCTGAACTGGATTTAATTTCTCCACTGATGTTGATGTTTCCCTGATTGCTGATCAGTTCCACAAGGTCGGTTGCGTGCAGATTTCCATCTGCGTTGATCGTCGTACCCGTTTCTAGAATGATGGTTGCTGCATTAAGAGTCAGCGTTGGCAGGTTTGCTATCTCGAAGGTGTTGCCAGCTCGAATTTCGATTCGATCGGTAACCGCTGGAAGGCTTGGTGCCTGGACACGTTCACCCGCTGTCAAGCCAATGCCCCCAGTTACATTGACTGTGCTGGAATTGAAAATTGTGAGATTGTCACTGCGCGAACCGAGATCAACGCTGTTGTTTGCACCACCGGCAGTAACAACTCCCGCCTGACTTGCCGTGCCAACTGTGAGAGGACCATCTGTGAGCACCTGAATGTTGCCTGCCGGTGTTGTTGCCTGAGACAACAGAAGTCCGGGGATTTCAGCGGAAGCAGAATCGAAATCGTTGATTTCAACATTTCCGGAAACGGAGACAGTCGCCTGCAATTCATTGACTGCGGTTTCCAGTCCCATGATTCCTGTGCGCGCGTTGATCGTGAGAACATCTGCAATCAGATCGACAAGGCCGTCATTGGGAGTAAGTTCAGATACTGATCCCTGAGGCGAGTTGAGCGTCACATCTGCCAGCGCCGCTGCATTCAAGTTTCCTGAGTAATCACCCGCACTGAGTTCACCGATGGAAATGTTTCCATTATTTGCGAGCAGAACAATGTCACTGCTGTCCCGATTACTACGCACTTGAGTCTTGATTACCGACAGATCGCCTGAAGTGACCGTGGTCGTCAATGCACCATCGAAAATGTCGACATCGCGCAGTTCGAGTGTGTTGGCATCAGTCACTGAAACGTCGCCTGCCGTGATGGTTTCAAGTGAGAGGGCATTGACTGCGAGATCAAGACTCAGCCCACCGTCCGCCTTGGTAACTGCGGAAAGATGGTCTGCTTGGATCACTGGAGTTGAGATGCCTGATGTTGCAACACTGGTGATATTGCCAGCAATATCAAGGTCGATTCCACCGGCGGCCCGCAGGTTGGTGTGGCCGAATCCTTGATCAACGCCATTGACGACATTTGTCTTGATTTTGACCGTCCCGCTTGAACTCTGTGACCAGACATCGGTGGCGACAATTGGGCCAAAGTTTTCGATTTCAATTGAACCATTTGGGGCTCGCACTGAGGTGAGATCCAGAGCGACGGGGACGCTGCCATCTGTTTTGTTGTCGACCTTTATATTGCCGGCGTGTGACAACGCGGCAGTCAGAGACTTCACTCGCGTATCTACTTCAATACCAGTTTTCGCCGATAAAACGAGTGAATTTGTTGTGATGGCAGCCTTCGTGTGAGTAATCGCACCGGATGGCGAATTGATCGCTATCGATCCCGTGAAAGTAGTGCCTGGTGTGGGCCGTGTGGATAGGGCGGATTCGGACAGGGTTACATCGCCAGCATTACTGCCGGTCCGTATCGTTATCTGCCCGGCAGGAACTTGAAGATCGGCTTGAATATTTCCGGTTACTGAGCCACTTCCATCGGTACCAGCCTCAATTGCGACAAGCTGGTTTGCAAGCATTTGGCTGCGTAACTGAATATCGTCAGCAGCTTTGATGTTCAGGTTGTTTGTAGCATTTACATTGCCACTGACGGTGGTGTCTTGACCGGCTTGCAGAGTGATCGTGGCATTGGTTTCGGTTACCGCCAGAGAGCCGAATTCGGACAAATTCACGTTCCCGCTGCTGCTGAACAACTTGATTTCGGATGCAGCCTGCAATTCCGCGATAGCGGCTAAGGCGGTTGAAGTGGCAGCATCCGACGGAACTGACCCTTGTACTGTGATGTCGTCAACAGCATTGACCTCGATTTTTCCACCGCCTGTTGAGGCGCTGACTTTACCGCCAAGGGTCACATCGTCGCCAGCATTTAACGAAATCATTGATCCGGCTGCGATTGAGGTGGCACCGAATTCCCCAGCCTCAAACGCAGTACTGGTGTCATACACTCTCTCCGCGGTGATCACCGTTACTGTGTCATAGATGGGGACCGTCTTCCAAACGGTGACGGTTTCCGTAACGACTTTTGCCTCGGTAGTGTCAACCAATTCGAATTTTGGTCGAAGATCGGTTACATCTTCGGGCGTGCTGAATAGCCGGTAATTGAAACCTTTTCGCGGTTCAAGAATGTTTCCGGATTTACTGGTCCAGTCAAATTTGTAGTCGTCAAAGTTTTCACGGATGTCGGTAGTATCTGAGGACCAATATCCCTGCCGTTCTTGAACGAAATTCAGGTTACGAGTCCACTCTGAGTCATTCCAGTAACGATTGCTGTTTTGACCGTCTTCAATCCAGTGCAGGAAGCTCTCGATGCCGCCATAGTCGTTGGGTTCACCATCTCGCCAATAGAAATTCGAGATGGCAGAGCAGCCGAAAGTTACACTGAAGTCACTCCCGCTGTTCGCTCTAATCCAGTTAAAGTTACTTCCAAAGCACCATTGGCCTTCGGTTGATTTTACGCCGGATACCCATGCCTGAAAATTTCCACCGGTTATGTCAGCAATCTTTTGATTTTTACTGAGTGTGTCTGGCCGTGCTAATCTCTTGGTACCACTCCAACTACCCCATGTTTTCGCTGTCTCATATGCCTCCTTGAAGTTGTAGCTGCCAGTATTGAGGTGAAGCTGTGTCTGAGCATACCCATAAACTTTGTCGTCCCCAATATCGACGTTGTTCCGATCGGTGTGATTGGTTTTGGCAAGTGATTGGGAATAATCGACATAGTCCAACTTGCCATAAGTCGAGCGAGTTGTGCTCGTGTTGTCTCCCACATCGTTGGCTACTTCACGGGAGGCATTCGCGTGCCAGATCGGGTTCTCCGCATGACTACCTGTGGTGGTGTCTGTCAAGTGATAGTTCCGTAATCCGGTACTTGTCACGTAGTCGACTTGCCATCGGCGTACACCACCGTTTTCATACGTTCCTGACACATTTTTGTGGTTCGTTTTGGTGGAGCTGGACTGGTAGTATTGGTCGAGTACCGAGACTGTCGTATACACGTCGCTTTGGAGAGCTTTGTCCTGTGTATAGATCACATCTGCTGTGTCGTAGTAGTCTCCAACATCTTCTGTACCCGGATTGAAGGTAGCGGTATTGACCACTTTCTGCAGTTCATTGACTATCGTGTCCTCGGCTGCTGTGGGGATCTGTAAGTAAGCATTCGATATCCCGGGTATTTCGATCACCTTTTTATTCGTGCGATTCCAGTTTTTTGCTTCGTTCCATGGGTTGTTGGTAAGAACACCATCGCGGGTTTCCCAGATTTTCTCATTTGAGATGGTTACGATGTAGTAGGGTTTGAAGCCCAGATGATCGAGAACTTTTTGACGCTGTGCATCTGTGAGTTGAATACGGTTGTTGGCGGTCGTTCCTGTGACCGGATCGATCATCTGGGTGAAAATGGCATCACTGTTGGGTGTGCCAGCACTACCCCAGGAAATACTGGAATTGTTATAGTCGACACCTTCGATGAATGTTTCCCGCTGTGAGGAACCATTCGAGAAACCGTCTTGCCTGACATCGAGATCAAGTGTTTTGTATCTCGAGCCAACTACGACTTCTTCGGTGCCAACTTCTTCAACACGCTGTGTGTTGACGTAAACGGTTTTGGGCACGCTAACTGTTCCATCTTCAATCTGCTGCGTGCCGACAACGACCTGCGCGGTTCCCGTCGATTGGCTGATGTACGGATTTGCTGGTGAACGATCATCACCGATGATTGGTTCGGCGTTGACAATGACATCCTCGCCGGCATTCACGATGGTGTCGGCACCAGCATTTAATAGACCAGCTCCGAGAATATGTGCGGTGCCGCTACTCAGGGTACTGGCAGAATACGAAGCAGATTCAAGGGTTCCGCGCGTGAGTCCCGTAGCTACGCCTGCATTGATTTCAATGCGTCCTGCCGACTTTACTTCACCGAGAACCATCGTGTCGCCGGTGGAGTTCATTAAGGCCCGTGCTCCCATGCCATCGGTCACCTCGATCACGCCAGCGACAATCACTTCACCTGCGTACAGGTGTACAAGATCGGCTGCGGAGATTTTTGCTCTATCAAGCGTCTCGGGACTGCGTTCGATAAATATTTGCGAATCAGCTTGCGCGTAGACACTGGAGTCCGAGTTCCGTGCTTTGACGAGTGCGTCACCCAGGACCTGAACGTTTTTGCCGGTTAGAGCAACCGTTTTTCGAGCATTAACAAGGTCATAAATGAATATTGTCCCAGACGCGGAATCGATCGTTACAGAGTCGACCTTTGTCGTCGGAGTCGTCCCCGTTGATTCGATCTTCCCAATCATCCCCTGCAACAGAACATCATTGGTCGCACCCAGATTGATGCTGCCGCCAACCCCGGTCTCGATTTGAGCTCCACTTACTCGAATTGGCACTCCTCCATAGACAGGCGTCGCGGATGGATTTCCGTTGTCATCAAGGAATTCTCCGGTCGCGGCGTCAATCAGATTCCCGTCGGTATCAGTTACCTTTTTCGTTCCATTCGGGTAGGTATCTGCAGTCTGGTCATTATCGCCATCAGTAAATGGATTACCCAAAGCATCTTGTTCGACGACAAGCGGGGTTACATGCAGACCGGTCCCGCCAGTCGAACCACCATAGATATCGACTTCACCATCGGCTGCTACGATCCCGTCGATGGTCATCTTGCCATTGGAATCGAGATCAACTGTTGAATTGGTATCTTGAGCGTGTATTACCCCGCTGTGGAAAATGCCCCCAGCGGTATCGATGTCAATCTTGCTCGCTCCGCTGTTACCATGCAGTGCTCCTTGTGTGGCGTCAGTCTGTATCGAGCTCAATGGGCTGATATTAAGATCAACGCCAGAGCTGCTGGCGACAGTCGTCACGATCCGAACGACCCCACTGGCGTCAATCGAGCCACCGTGATCGACCGCAACTCCAGTTTCGTTATATCGGCTCTGTGGAGCTCCCAATTGCACCAGGCCAGTTGAACTGATCGTGACGTCAGCACTCTCTCCTTGCCACAGCGGTCCACCTGCTGAACCATCACTAAAGGCGCCAGCATAGACCGATCCAACCAGTAACAGCCCACCCACGGTCATTTCCACTTCCGCCTCATCGCCTGTCGCTGCGACACTGGATCCGGCAGCAATGGTGGTTCGATGAACCGATTCGATAATGGCTCTGCCAGGAGCATTCAGTGTTGCCGGCAAGTTACTGAACTTGCCGTCAACAAGGCCGACTGAGCCTAAGTCAATAGTTCCTTCGGAATCAAGTTTCAGAATCTCTCCGGAGCCTGTCACATTGAGCGGAGTATTTCCAATTTCGATCGCGGAACCCGCACGAAATCGAACCGAACCAACGCTGTTTAAATCACCAGTTAGAACTGCTTTATTAGTGGCCTGTATATCGATTTCCCAATCATTTGGCGTGGTGCTGGCAGCCGTGTTCTTGATGACGCCATTGATAACAACATCCTTACCGGAAAGGGACATTGCTACGTCGGTCTGTACCCGACCACTTTGTTGCGCAATGTAAACATCTCCAGAACCGGATGAAATTTGCACGCCCGTCAAAAGTCCTGCGTTAACTCCCAATGATCCATTAATGATGACATCGTCTGAGCCGCTGATTTGGAGGTCTCGAGGCGTGGCGGTTGTGCCACTGACCGATAGCTTCGCGGTGCTATCGACATAAACACTGATCCTGTCTGTGCTTGCCAACGCACCATCCAGTTGGTTGTTCAGGAAAAAACTCTCGACGGGTGAAATTCCCGCACTCGTGTGTAGGCGGCTAGAGAAATCCGTGTGTGGCAGACCACCGGAAGTTGTTGAAACTTTGATGTGCCTACCAGCCTCAATCGCACCTCGCAGCACCATTGCTTTCTCCGACATCAGCACGATGTCGGAGTTGACCCCACCTGCTTTGATGTCTCCCTTCACATCTCCATATTCGCCCACATTAAACGAAATTGTGCCATCGAGCGTTTCCAAGAGCCCAGTAAAGTCAAGATCGACATCGACACCGTCACTAGCTGTGCCGCTGTTTAAATTGATCCGTGAATCGGCAAGAACCTTGCCTCCAATATAAATCTTGTCATTGGGTCCCGACGGCGCCCCCACATTGGCTACCGCACCGCTTCCCCTAGCCTCGATAGTGTAGGGGGAGCCCGATGTCACATTTCCTGCTCCTAATTGGGCTAATCCCAATTGAGTAAAGTTGGTTGAACCGGACGTCAAAAGAGTTGTTTCGAAGGAACTGGTAAAAAGTAATTTTCCATCGCGAAGCGACATGTCAACGACGGGAGCTCCGCCAATGTCAGGATCCGATGAAAATTCTGTGAAATTTGAGTTGATCGCAGGTGCATCAGTACTTCCGTTATTACTTATGACCTTCCACGAAGCGTTGTTGAGAGCTGTTTGAACATCATCACGTAGATCTGCAATGCCTTCATTTGATGCGTCAACCGGAATGTTCACCGATGATTCGATGACAAAGTCGACCTTGTCAATTTGCATCTTGATTGTCGCTGGGGCAGTGAGCCGCCCCTCAGCGTTGGGTGCCCAGCTGTTCGCCCAAATTTCATCACTGTATCCAATTGCAAGGATATCAACTGGACCGGGTGCGTTTAGGTTGATGCTCGAGTTAGGCTGCGATGTTTCAAGGCTTGCGGAGCCAAGCAATACAATTCCTTTCCCTGCGTAGGTACTACCACCAACCGGGTCGTTGCCTCCGATCAGATTGATAGCCGCACCTGCACGAAGATCAGTGCCAATCATAATCTGGTGGTCTGCATTGATTGTGATTGTTGAGTCACCAGTGAATTTGTTGAAATATCGTCCCTGATAATCACCATCGGCGTCACGCTGTTGCAGCACCTCACCACCGGCCATGATGACCCCGTAGATAACCGCATCCTCCGTGGCATTAACGATGATGGAGCTGTTTGACTGTTGCGTTACGAGTTCGCTGGCAGCGTGAACAAGTGTGCCAACGGCACTTTCGTGTTGACCACCATCGATACGGATTTTGTCAGCGGCATAAATGTAGCCTCCTGTCTGGATCTCATCTCCAGCGGCGTTTGACGTGTTGCCACCAATGAAGGCTTGCCCAGTGGCTTGTATGTGAACCTCTGATGGTTCACTGGACCAGTCGAATGTACGACCCAAAAAGACATTGTCAGCATCATATTCCACCACCGCATTGGCACCAGAGACGACGTATCCCATGATCTCGAGGTTGTTGGCGGCGGTGATATCGATTCGTGCGCCATGGTCACTCGATGTCTGACCAGCCGAGTAAATACCGCCACGCGTGTCTACTACCACACTCAGCTCAAAATCTTCTTGACTTGTAGAGCCGCCAGCTACTGAAATGTCGCCTGATGTTTGCAGTCCGCTGGCAAGCATTACTTGTTGGCCAGCGGTCACGCTGATCGATGAGTCCTCACCGGCGATCGTGACTCCTGAGTCTCCGACGGTACCCCCGGATACAGTGCTCCCTAAGAGATCAACGTCTTGCGCGCCATAGATATCTACAGTACTTGCACTTGCTAAGGTATTGAGAACGGACAGTTTATCGACATAGACACTCGATCCATTTCTATCGGCGTTGCCATTGGGCGTGTAGCTACTGCTGTATCCACCATAAACCTTAATCGAGTCCTGAACCGTCGCGTGCGTATCAAGGTAGACCCAATCATCAGAACGTACCCTCAGGGATGATGCATCATTCGACTCGATGATTCCACTGACAATGATTGGCCCAGGAGCTTGCAGGTCAATCTGATTGCCGCTCGACATTGAACGCAGCGTACCATCAATCAAGAGACTGAAACGATCAGTGCCGAACAGATAATGATCATTTTGTAGCAGTGACAAGAAGTCACTTACATCGCTAACAGCAGCACCGGATTCGAGATTTAACTCGTCAGTGACATTGACATTTCCTGTAATCACCAACTCGTTTCCGGCACTGATAGTCGCGTCAGCGCCCTCTGCAACCTTTACAGGAACAAACTGTCCAGCTGCGTTTTGCTGGAATTCCATTCCGGATTGAACGGAGCCGCCAGACAGGATTACCGTCTGATTCTCACCACGAAGTTGGACTTTACCACCTTGGTCCTTCGCAGCTGCGATACCGCCTGCCAAAAGCAGCACGCGATTGGCCGCATCGATATCGAGTAGCGAATCAACACCTCGTACTTGAACAACACCATTCAAGTTCATGGTGTCTCGAGCTTCGATGTCTAGTAAACTTGCGTCTCCGGTTGTTTCAGTTAGGCTTCCATTGTCTGTAAAGACGTTATCTGCAGTGATTACAACGCGATCTTGACCGCGTATGATCGCAAGGGGCAAGACAGTCAGGTCGTCTGTATTCGCGGCTGAATCATTGACGTTGAGCTGTACCTCACCGCCGTGAGAAATAGCACCTGCGATCTGAAGCTTCCCGGATGTCTCCTGAACGTACGCGTGTCGCTGGGAAGTGAGTGTTAATGTTCCGGAGAATGCGGCGTTTGTGTCGATGTCAAGGAAATTTGAACTTGCAGCAATATTGTTGGCGGAGGCCAATTGCACGTTCAAGCCCAACACATTGGCTACGTCATCATTGTTGGCGTCAACCAAGCTACCAGAAGTTGTGCTTAAATAGACTGAACTTGTGGTTGACTGCACTTGGTCAATGTGGAGGTTATTTGTGCCATTAAGATATATGTCGTTCGGTGCTGATGCGGTGACTACTCCCTCGATGTCCAGATAATTCGCTACCTCACCAATTCGAGTGCCTGCTGACAGCGTGATACTTGCGGCCCGAACATTGAATAGGGCGTCGTTGTTGGCATCGTAGATCGCTCCACTTGAAAGCAAAGTTGCCAGATTGCCGGCCGCGACTTGGCGAACCCAAAGGTCGCCGCCTGGGACGTCCAGCGTTAGTGAGTCACCGCCTGTGGCAATCGTTACGCGGAGATCGCCAATCTCAACTTGCGAACCTGTGCTGTCCGTGATGGTGCCCGGAACTTGTCGTAAGTAGAGATTCGAGGAAGCGGTAGCGAACAGTTCGTGAGCCACTTGGACTCGCAGCAGTTCGTTGGCAGTGCCGACCGTACCGCCTGATGTGAGTGTTAGGCTTCCACCGGAAATAATCGTGGCAGTGGGCATTAAAGTTTGTGTGATTGAACCAGCAACATTAATGTTCGTTTCACCGCCGGCGCTTATTGCATTGACGAGCAATGAGGAAGGCGACTCGATCGCAACTCGGCCCGTTGCGGCGAGTGTCAACATGTCGGTGGCTTCCACTTCCAGATCGTCCACTACCTGAAGAGCGAGTCGTTCGATTAAAGCTACATTGTCAACAAGGTCGCCTTCGTTAACAGAGATGTTTCCAGACTGAGCACTTGTATGATTCGCGTTGACGCGCGTCCACCGTGGTTCATTGAAGGATTCAATTTGGAGGTTGATATTACCTCGGTTCTCATTCGAACGATAAAGCCCGAATTCTGAGCTGGTGAATTGAACCAGAACAGTCGTATCCGTGGAGATCGAAACTTCCTGCTTCTCATCCCTGGCCATGCGCGTATTGATATCTGCCGCGGGCGCAAGAGTCCAATCCGACTGGAAATTGATTGCGTCGTCGCTTCGATAGCTGGTGTACGGTTCCCAGTTACCATCATCGAACAATGTGGTATCGCTGACGCCAGTTAATTCCGACGATCCAATAAAGCGATAGATTTGCCCATCTGGAGAAACTACAAAATCGCTTCTGGATATCAATTCTTCTGGATCAAATTCAAAGGTTGTGCCCGTGTAGTCTGTGGTACTCCGTAAATCAGCAAGTGAGATCGCCCTCCACTCGGCGCCAGCGTAGTTCGCTGTTTCAGGCTGTATCGAGGTGCTTCCTGCATTCGTGTCGGAGAGTGCCCATGGGCCTGTGCGGAAATCAGTCTCGCTCAAATTGAGGGTGACAGAGGTAGAGCCGGTGAATTTGTAGATTTCGCCAGCATTTCCACCATAGGCATATCCACTGTTCAGTTTTACCTTTTCCCCCGGATGGATAGTGACCGATCCGTCGGCAGTGTTGTAGTCAACGTTGTAGTAGATATAGAACTGGCCTGCCGCTCCGCCGTTACTATGACTTGGGGCCACTTCGACGATGGTCCCCTCCGTCAAGTTGATTTTTCCATCAACCAGAGAAAAGTCGATGTTCTTTAGATTGAGTGAGGTGCCGTCCAGCCCTTGATATGCAAAACGCTGATATTTCGCGCCGCGGATATCAGATGCCTTGGCATCCATCAAAGCGCGTCGATCAGCAATCGTTAGCGATTCGATCCCTGAAGACAGGTCATATGATGTGGCGGCTCCCAGATTTCCGACTGCCCCAGAAGCCCCGTTCGCAGTGATCGTCACAAACGTGCCACTCACATTGATTGTTTCTGACGTGAGTTGTGAGCCTCCAAGTCCAATGTTGCTATTGGGATAGAGAGTGCCATAGAAACCGGCATTAAGGGGATAGAGAAAGTCGTTTTCGGTGAAGAGCCCCTGATCAATCAGATTCTGCTGCTGTTCACTGAGCACAAAAGAATCAGGATCAAATTGGGTTGTTTCAAACCGACCGTCGCGAATAGCACCCTGCTCAGCGATGAGGTGAATTGCGCCAGTCTCTGATGCGATCCCAGCGGTGTTAGTCCAGCCCGAGGGGACATTCCACGAAGGATGATCTGTAACGAACAAATCACCTGAGGTTTCAGTCAAGTAGATATTCCCACTGGCCTTGGCAGCGACACCACCTAATCCACCAACTGAGCTGTCTACGCGCAGTGGAAGCGATGCCGTACCAATAACCCCGTTTTTCGCCTCTAACTCGATCAGTTGTCCGCTTACAATTGAAGCACCGTTCTGGGCGTAGATCGCGTCAGCACCGACAATTCGCACATTACCACGGTCAGCAATGATCGAGTCAACCAAGATGACTGCCTCATCGTCCGAAGCACCTGCAAAAGTGACCAGAATGTCCCCGTTGGGCGAATGAATGCGTGTCGGTGCTACGCTCACCACAAGACCTGTTTCCCCTTCGCTGGAGCCACCAGAGCCACTCGAGACCGGCGCGACAATATTCAAGGTCACGCTTCCGAGTGCGTACATCTCAGACACACTTCCGAATACGGCAAACTCACCACCTCCATCAAGGGCGCCACCGGTTGATTTGATCACCACGCTGCCAGAATCGGGCGATCGAATATTGTCCGTGACTTGAACCGTTCCGATACTCTGAATTGACATTGACGGAGCAGACGGTCCTTCCAGAAATCGAATGCTGATTGGCTCCATTGCTGCGAGGGAATGTGTGTAAAAGTCTTTTACACCGCGCGTGATTTCAACCAATGTGTGCGACGTTTTCTTACTCAGCCAACCACCTCCCGTGGTCCACTGCTCACTACTTACGTCATAACCCGTATAGGAACTGTCGTACCGGTTATTGTCAGGGTCGGCTGCAAAGCTACTGTGGTCAGAGGTGACATCAGTCCAATCACCATCGGTAAAGTCAACCGTTGAGAGTTTGAGTTGGGCCGAGGAAACACCGGTTGCTGAACCCGTGAATTGATAAATGCGAGAAGTATTGACGTTACGAACGAGGGTCACACCCGATGTCACTTCAACCAGGTCATTTTCGCGTCGCACGTGCGAGATCTGATAGTTTTGGTCCGCGGCAAGGATAGGGCTAGTGAGCGACTCTGATTCCAGCATCGGTGCGGAATCCAGCGTTGTTTCTGTCCTCCATTTGTAGGAACTATCTGCTACGAGAGCGTCTTCTAGAGACGATCCACCACCGAACAAATTGAAGCTTTTCTTTTCAAACTTCTTCCGTTCCTCGACTGTGCTTCGTTGACCCTCTGTCCAAGTGTAATACAGTGTTCCTCCGGTGGCAGACTCTGGCTGGTAAGTGACGTTATTCACTTCCGTAGGAGCGTATTTTTTCTGGCTGGATAGGGTGTATTGAATTCCGCCGACATTATCGGGAGTTGCTGCTCCGGAGGATGAGCTGCTGGAGATTGAAACTTTGGCTCCTGTGAATTTCTTTTCAGTAATCTGGCTGTTGCTGACGGTGTACTCGGTCTTTTTAAGTAATTCCGAATCAATGACCGTGATTTTTCCAACGCGATCGGTTGTTGTGTCGATCCCATTGAGTACGAGATCAAAATAGGTTTGGTTGTCGATGGCGACATTTGTTAACCCACTGGCGACCACGAGACTGCCGTTTCCGGTGCTCAGAATCTTTCCAGCGATAGTGATGTTACCTCCGACCGGGGTCATGTTGTCGAGTACGATCGCTCCCTTACCGCCGGTGCCACCAGCGGAGTCGAAATATCCCAGCACAGGTACGTCATCGGAACCGAAAGAGATTCCGCTAAGCGGTTGCCCTTGGTTATCGGTCAAACTAGTTGTGGTTGATGCTGGATTGAAGGCTGAGTCAACCGTTAGTGAAATCGTATCTGTTCCGCTCTGAATGCGCCCGTTTACATTCAGATAGCGGGCAGTGATCACAATGTCGCCTTGGGCGGTTACCGCTGACGGGCTTGACGTGTGAGCTGCGAGGATGCTACTGCGGAGGTCGTTTGCCTGAGTGTTCGGGGAGGTATTGGTTGTGGCAAATACAGAGGCACGTTGTGCTTGATAGTCGATCAATTGCCGCGGGTCTTTGTTTGAATGATACCAGTGCTCTGAATTAAGAGAAAAATCTTTGGCGGCCGTGATGTTGACGGTTTCAGCAAGAATTGTCCCGCTGACACTTATGCTTCCCTCGTCATTAATGACATCCAAAGAGCCGGATTGGTTGATCACATCACCAGGAATGAAAAGATCAACGTCAAGTACGTTCGCGTTTGTCACCGGTTTGCCGTCAGTGGTCGGCAGATAATTCTTAAGCGAAGCCTCAAAACCAATATAGCTTCCGATAGCCTGTTTGATCGTAATCGTTGAGGTGTCAGTCGACGCTGTTCCAGTACGATCGCTGTTGTTAACAAACACATTTCCCGGCTTGAACACCTGAAGGTCGCCATCGATGACTTTGACAACGGTCGCGTCATTGATGACTGTGTCATCCACTCGCATTGCGAATGGTACAGCATTTACAATCTCGATCATGCTTCCGCTGTTTGCGGATAAAGTTGTGCTTAGTAGAGAATCGTAGGCTGCTGAGTCACTGCCCGGTACTGCAATAAAAATCGAGCCCGGCGAGGAGTTGATCTGTGGCATGTCAAGGAAAAATACATCAATTTCCTTTTTGACAACGAGTTGACCATTTATCACTTCTGCAAGCCCGAGCCCCTCAATTTTTTCAGTGAGCTCATCGAGTTGGACTTGGTATCTTGCTAATGCTTCGGTATCACCGGCGTGACTACTCATCCAACCCAGAACTGTATCACGTTGTTCAACCAGAGAACTGCCCAAGCTGGCGAAAGTTACCTGCGGAAGTGGCACGCTTTCGGGCTTGATGACGTAAAACTGGTCAGTCAATGCTGCTGAGAGACTTGAAGCCTGATTGCTTTGGTAGAGACTCACCACTTCCCAGAGTGAAGTGGTGGTGAGATTGGTACTGTTCTGAGATCCACCTCCTCCTATGTAGCGGTAAATCTGCCCACCGGAACGTGCATATTGGTGTCCGCCAACGCCCGATGACGGGTCAAACGCGGACATGGTGTGTGAGCTGCCGCCGTTGAAGTTGATTGGGCTGATCCGCTGCCAAGCCGAATCGTTCGCGTAATCCGTGCTCTCAAGAAGAATGGAATCAGAAGAAGCCGCTGTGGTGTTTGCGTAAACATAGTAGTCTCCTGTATTCCCACCTGAGGTGTGACCGGTTGCGATTTCTACAACTGTCCCGGTAGACACATTGAATGCGATTTCATCAACGGTCAGATCCGCGTATTCGTAATCTACCTCTGTGGTGAGTGTCAGTGCAGCTTTTTCGCTTGCCGAGAGTGGTTTTCCGATTCTTGCCGGGTCGATTTGGTTTGAACCATTCAGTTTTCTCGGCAAAACATGGACCAAAGTCTGATTGTTTAGCCCTGCTTGAATGTTTGCGGTAGATGCAACGTTGATGTTGTTGGCGCTGTTTGTGGATTGAGTACCTGCTTCCTCGTTTGTGACCACAGTGATCATGAAAACCTTGGTTGCTTTTGCCCGGTCTCCAGCTCCGATTCCCTCACGCGTAAGCAGGTGAACGTCCTTCAGGCCCTCGACCTTTGCAGATCCATTGATTTGGATCGTGTTGTATTCGCGAGTGAGTGATATGGCATCGGACAGTGGAACACTGGCGGGGGAAGGCGTTGTAATCCGGCCGTAGGTCTCCGTGTACAACCGGTTTCCTGCTTTCCGTTTGTCGAGGCCGGCCTTGATATAGACATCTCGTCCGCGGAGATGAGCCCCATCAACAGTAATTTCATTGTGGGCATCGGTATTCCCTTCCGCGGTCGCTTTACCTCCGCCAATCAGCGCCACAACCAAGATGTCCGTGATTGGCAGGTTTGTTACATCGTTCCGTGTTGCTAGGTCCAGATCGCCACTGTAGTTCATCAACTTTGCTTTATTTTGCACGTTGATTCGGCTCTTGGTGTCTGCGTCGATCAGTGACTTTCCATCTGACACACCAAATCCACCGACCGTCGTAACTTCAACGTTGTCTTTTGCAACGACCGTGTTTTTTGCGAACATTTGGAATACGGCGGGGTTGTTGTAGGACCCCGTGGCGATGACTGTTGCATTGTTTCCAACGTCAATTGCAGACTCAAAAAATCTGTCTGGCTTTCCAATTTCCGTTTCACTTTTCAGAACGGAAACAGCTCCAAGTCCTCCCGATCCGGATACGAGATTTGTGCTGTATTTATCTTTTTCAAACTTGTTGAGAGCAGTAATAACAACCGACTCGGCGGCGGCTACATTGGCACTCGAGCCAATTGACACCTTGGAAGTCGGGAACACTTCGTTGTTGATTACCGCGCCGCTGCCAGAAACAGCGCCAACAGCAAAAGCATCGGCCTTGGCGTCTGCGTCTTGGCTTGCGTTTGAAGTGAGAACTAGCGAGTCAACACGAACCACAGTGGAATTGCCCAATGAAGCGTTGACAGCCCCCGAACTTGTGACACTCGAATTTGCTCCCGCGCCACTGAACAGAATGGCACCAGAGCCCGCGGTTGATTCGACCTCAAAACTGTCTGTTGCGATAGCTTCAACTGTAAGGGTCTGACCCGTAATGTTTGAATTGTCACCGATCGACGCAGAAGTGGTTGGAGTTGCGGTGATGTTAGCCAATGAGACCCCCACTGCTGCTCCGCCGGCCACAGCGACACCGAGCGAGTTCACATCCGATTTCTGATCTGACAGTGCTCTCACCGTCACATCCCCTGAAGCCTTGATGGTAAGCGAGGTACCAAGTTTTGCCTCGATGGTCGGATCGATTGTTCCTTTCGAATCGACCCCGGCGCCAGCGCCGACGATTCCTCCTGATCCTGCAACACCTTTCACTGTAGCTTCGTCACTGCTGTCAGCCGATACCGTGAGGCTAGCAGCACCAGGCAGGTTCGTGTCAAAGGTAGCCTTCGTACTACCCTTGGCGGATGCTTCGCTCAAAGAGACACCAATCGCAAGGCCACCCGCCACGGCGACGGCGAGTACCTCGGCTTTCGACTGATTGTTCGCTTTTGCGTCGAGTCGTATGTTACCGGCGGAGGTTCCTGAAAAGCTTGCCGCCGAATCGACGTAAGCGTGTACGTTTGCAGACGCGTCGCTTTTTGATTCCGCCCCCGAGCCACCGAAGAAAACACCGCCTGACCCTGCGGTTGATTCAGCGGTTGACGTGTTGTCGATTTTCTGACCAGCTGAGTTGTAATTGCTAAATGCGTTGACTGACACGTCGCCGCCGGCAGTGATCTGTCCCGAAACGTAGCTATGGACGGTTGGATTCGATGTTGTTTCGGCGATCGCAGCACCCACCGCGCCAGTGCTCGCTACCGCGACTCCTGTCGATGTGGCATCAGCGTCTGTGTTCGAAAATGCGTTTATGGATATGGAACCTGATATAGCTGACGCGGAACCTAGCTTGGCGTTACTCCCAGATGTATCATCAACGAACGCGGTGACGTGTGGATTACTGTTTGCTTTTGCAACCGAACCAGCACCCGCCAAACCACCACTGGGCCCAAATCCTCCAGCCAACGCAAGTGCGTCACTGGTTGTTGCAGAGCTATCACTCGCTTCAATGTTGATTGACCCTGCACTGCGAATATTCCCGGCTACGTAGGCACTGGTCGCTGCCGTGATGGATGACTCTGTCAGTGCCACTCCGATTGCGGCCGACATCCCACCTGCTGCGACAGCGATGCCAAGCACCTCGGAGGCAGCCTGACGGGTTGCTGTGCTGGTAAGCGACACTGAATTACCTGGTACAGAGATCGTTGCGTTACGACCCACATACGCCTTGCTACTGCCTGTGATTGTGGAATCTGCAGTAGCCCCAGCACCTGCGCCGGCGGCCCCACCCACCGCGACTGAGGTTGCCAGTGAGTAGCTGTCAACAACAGGCGTGGAGACAGTCGTTATTTGAACCGCTTGGGTCGAGTTCAAGGTTCCATCTACGTAACTTTCAACATTGTTATTGACAGTGCTGTCAACGAGGGTCACGCCGATCGAAGCACCAGCTGTCGCACCGCCAACAGACACTGTTCCGGCATCAGTATCCACATTCGCATTATCGGCGGCATAAACTAAAAGCCCTCCGACATTCGCGGTTCCCCCAGTGATGTGCGCGTGGATCACGTTCGAGATTGTCGTATTCACACCGGCACCGCCGCCAGAAAGTGCGACAGAACCAATTGAAAAGGAACCCGCAACTGAAACCGCAATTGCTTCGGATTCAATTTCAGCCGTTGAGCTGGCCGAGACTGACAGCTTTCCGCTGTAGCCGGTTTCGGCATCGTTTCCAATTTGGCTGGCATTGGTGTACGCCTTGACCTGATTCTCGACAGTGTTCTCAGCTTCCACAAACGAGATTGAGACGCTTGCAGATGCACTTGATCCACCTGAGAGGGAAAGGCTTGCACCGACCGCAATGGAGTCGGTCGATGCGTCATCCACCACAGCGATGGTGATCGCCCCATCGCTGTGCACGCTGGAGGTATCAAGGAAAGCAAGAATATCGTTATCGATTCGATTTCTTGAAATCGCTCCGCCCACTGCCAAAGCGCCACCACCACCTGCTCCCCCAGCAGCTGCAGCGGCCCCACCAAACGTTACTGCCTTTATATCACTACTGGAGTCTGCCGTGACGCTTATGGCGTTGATAGCATTGACGTTGCTTGAACTAACAATTTTCGCGATCAGCTCATTAGAAATCAGGTTAGAAGAATCAGAAACGCCCACGGCACCCGCAATTCCCCCTCCACTTCCTCCCGCACCACCGATACCAACACCA
>CAXGRW010000003.1:0-32174 GCA_964012125.1 uncultured Rhodopirellula sp. | reverse complement strand
ACCGAACGCAATGACATAGATTCAACCTTACCCACAACAAACGAATCGTTGGAATTGAGAGTCCGTGACACACAAAATCTGATCACAGAACTTGAAGCGGCGTTACCGACCTACCACCACCACGAATCCGCACTACAGTCCTACAAAGCAGCTCAGGAACGAGCGACGAGTGCTGTTGATGGGCTCCGGGACGCGAAGCGCGCGTGGGCTGCGACCCTTGACCAACTTGGATTGAGCGACTCCATGTCGCCATCAAGCGTCCGAAGTCTGAGCGATGGGTATGAAGCAATGCAAAACAGTCGTCGAAGACTCGACGAACTGCTGAGCGAAAAAGACCAACGTCGTCGCGAGCGACAAGCAATCGCCAAACGGATTGAATCGCTTTACTGCGAAGTCACGTCCGATGATGACTCCGAAAGTGACGAACAGGACGAGAATGAAAATGCCGAACTGAAACGGAACCAGCCTCACGTTTCACACAGCACACCGCTGGACAAGCTGAACTACATGCAAAGTGAGTTATCACGACAACATCACTGGATCAAGCGACGCCGTGAATTCAAAGAACAGGATTCGCAACTTAAGCGGCAGCAAAGCGGACACCACCGAACCATTGAGCGAGGCGAACAACAACGCCGCGCCCTGTGGGCCAAGTGCGGAGTCGCCACCCCTGAGCAGTTCTACCAAATGGTTGACCGAAAGGCGCAGTTGGTTGAAATGAACAGGCAGCACGAAGATCTGGACAAACAGATCAAATCCATGATTGGTAATCATGTTGCATACGAAGACGTTGAGTCTGTGATGGAAGAGGCATCAGCTGCCGATCTTGACCGACGGTGGGAATCGCTGACGACCAACATGAATGAAACGGAAACGCGAGTCGCGCAACTGCGTACGCAGCAAGGACAAATTTCACAGGAGATGAAACAGCTCGGAGAGGATTCCAGACTCACTGTGGCACAGCTAGAACTCGGTTGCATCGAACGCCGTATCGAATCAGCCGCCCGCCGATGGCAAACTCTATCGATGGCAAGCTGCCTGCTTGAAGATGTTTGCAGCACCTTTGAACGGGAACGCCAACCGGAAACCCTACGAGAAGCATCGACCTTCCTAAATCAACTAACCGATGGAAAATATACGCGAGTCTGGACACCACTGGGCACCAATCAATTGAAGATCGGCGATGCAGATAACAAATCCATTCCGCTGGAAGTACTAAGTCGAGGAACACGTGAAGCTGTATTCATCGCGCTGAGACTATCGCTCGCAGCAGCCTACGCACGACGCGGAGTCATGTTGCCTCTAGTGTTGGACGATGTACTGGTCAACTTTGATCGGGATCGCGCAGTCTGCGCCGCAAGAACACTCCAAACCTTTGCCGAACTCGGACATCAAGTGATGATGTTCACCTGCCACCAACACATCGTGGACATTTTTCACGACATCGAAGTTCAGGTTCGAATGATGCCTGCCCAAGGCACACCAGGACGCGCTACAATCCTGGAACCTGAAGTGGAATATGAATACGAAGAAGAAGAAGAAGATGTAGTCGCTGAGGAAGAGATCATCGATGAGCCGATAGCTGAAGAGCCAATTCTCGAGGAAACTATCGACGAGATCATCGAGGAACCAGCTGAGGAAATAATCGAAGAAGTCCCCGAGCAAAGGACTCAGCAGGAGCCGGCTGCCCCCCCCAAGCCTGAGCGTGCACCCAGCATCATCTACGTCGAACAAGCAAAACGAGAAGCACCCAAAGTCGAGCAAATCAAAATCAGTCACCCAGAACCGACCCCAGAACCAACGCTGGGCTGGGCCTGGTTCGAAGACGAGTCCGATGCTAGTGACTCGGTAGAACGATTAGGAGAAGTGGAGGATGCTTTAGCGTCCATCACAGGTGGGGATTGGCGAGAAAACGACCTGCTGCAATCTCCTGATGATGTACCGGAGGAAATTTGGAACCGCGCTGGCTCATGGTGGGGAGACTCTGCACCCGACGGCCCCGCCCCAAGACCAAGCTTCGATCAGTAATGCTGATAGATGCAATCATTTCCTCTGATACCAACACTGTGAACTTGGGAAAGTCACTGAATAGAAACCACGAAGGCAACCTTAACCACAAGAAAGCGATCTCGCTTTCTTCTGCCAAAATTGGTTAAAGATCAAGACGTCGAGTGTCTTATCTACCTTCCACTCCACAGGTGATCTTCATGCTGCGTCAACTTCTAAAACTTTTCTCGTTCGGACGCCAAGAACCAACCGTTATTGATCAAGAATCAGACAACGTGGTTCTTTACGCTGCAGTTGAAAACTCCAAACCGAAAAGTTCGCGATCGGCTCTGAGCCCGGCAGTTCTACAGGATGCTCGGCCATTGCCCCATCATCGCGAGCGTCTCCTGTCCATGCAATTGCCGCACGCGAAACTATGCAGCCCCAAACGATGCCTACGCCTCAACAGCATGGGAATCTCGACCACGGGTGATCTTGCGAGGGCTGACTTGCCAAGCCTCGCTGCACAATTTGGTGCTCCCAATAAAGCGTTAAAAGTACTCAAACAGTATCGCCGAGCAATTCGTTTTTCGGCATCGGTACCCGGAATGATGCCACGAGATGCCTTACTTTTAATCAGCATCCACCGCAGAAGTGTGCGTGGATTGGCCATGGAATCACCGGCGCGACTGCATCGCGACTTGGAGCGATTCGCCGAAAGTACCCAAGGAAGACAGCAATTACGCGGGCGACGAATCCCCAGCACCAGACGCCTAAAAAAATGGATCACCGAATGCGAGACGGTAACGAGCGGCGCGCGTCTTCATGCCTTGGTGACTTAACCCAGAGCCTACAAAGCTAAACCACCCCTCTCCGCTCTCGTCGTGGGAACCCCAAGTTGAGTCACGATTTTCCTGAGAAATGACGTAAGACACTGCTCGACGTTCTACTGCAGAGCTGAAACACATCAGCAGCCACGCAGGTAACGACTCACCATGAGTGAACAAAAATCAGGATGGTCTCTCAAGCATCGTGACAATATTGAATACGGCCCCTTCGAGCTAGAAGACCTAATATCGGCAGCTCGAGCAGGCAACATTGCAATCGACACGATGCTGCGTCATTCCAAGCACACACGCAATCAGTGGATCGTCGCTACACGCGTGGCGAACATCGCACAGGCACTATCTGAAGCGGTTCCTACTTCCAAAACACAGCAAGCGACCACATCTCACAACAGCTCTACGCCGGCCGCCTCAAACAACCCCACCAGCGGAACGATACCTGCACACCAACCTACACCCGCTGGTGCGGCCGCAGCCCCCCCAACTCCAAAAAGCATCTTCCGTCGCAGTCGCCCCCGCAGTGCCAACCAATCGGAAGCTCAAACCACGAAACTGTCAAAGAATACGGAAAAATCTCAGCGAACTGATAACCAAACTCCCGCTGACAATTCTTCCAAACAGCAGGATCTTTCAATTAGAAACTGGCAGGAAGATGGACTGCTTGTTCCACGCACGCTCCCAGATGCATTCTTTGCCTTCTTTGACTTCAAATTTCGATACTTCATCACACCCTGGATCGTCAAACTCCTGTGGTTCATGGGTGTTACTGCGGCGATCATCATGGTCGTACGCCTCGGCTATGACAACTTATTTAGCCCAGAACTGAATGCCGAAATTGCAGCAGAAAAAGCCACCAACACCTGGCAGTTTGAGCCACTGGGAGGAAAACCATTGCTTAGTTTTCCCGCTGCACGTTACTTCGTTTATGTACTTGGCATTTTCTGCGGCACGCTGTTGCTACGCGTTGCGTGTGAAGCTTTCATCGTCATGTTCCGCGTTGCCGGAAGCCTTGCAGAAATCAAAGTGCTTCTGAAACAAAAGAAACAGTGACGTCATTTGATGCCCCGAACAAGCTCTGAAGCAGTCTAAATGGAGCGGATGTTTTTTGCGTAGAAAGCAATTAACATAGCTGAGCTGATCGTTCATAACTGATGAATTCAATGTTGGCTTACTTGTCAAAACATTGTTTTCAACAAGATTCAAGTGGTGTTTAAGTGAGTGACAAGTTTGCAGTGTTGCGAGAGTGCGCGGACCAGTTCGAAGCGCAAACCATTCGCATTCGTCTCGCTGCAGAGAAAATCCCTGTGCTGATTACAGGAACGGACCCAAATTTCGCATTGAGCCTTGGTGGGGCTCCCACGTCTCGCCCCGTACGAGTTGAGGTTGAGCACTCTGATTTGGAGCGTGCTGACACCCTGCTAAAACAGGATCAACTTCGTGCGACACAAGCTGAATCATGGATCTGCTGCCGGTGCCATGAACAAAATGAGCCAACATTTGATGTCTGCTGGTCGTGCAACAAAATGCATGATGAAGCAACAGCCAACAGCCGGAAAAAACTTGTCCCCAGTGAAAGCAAGAGCGGGACCAACTCGCCAGCTGAAGTAGCAGAACGACGAGAACAAAATCTGGTGGGGACGGTTCCCAAAAGCAAGGATGAACCGCCATTGCTTGCCGTCAAAAATCTACAGCAGGCTCCATCAACCCCGCCCCCAACTGGTCACAATCAGGAAAGTCAAGCAGACTCGGTATCACGCTGTGCGCGGTCTGCCGTAGTGGGACTCCTGCTATTCCCACCTCTTCTCAACTTTTATTCGATCTACCTACTACTGAACCTCGACCCAACGGTCTACCGCAACTCCGATACACAACTCCGCGTTTGGAGCATTTGGATTTTCAATGCAGCAGTGGTCAGTTTTGGCGTCACACTTTGGTGGTTGCTGTTATTTCGCAGGTAGGTTCAGGAATACGCATCGCTCACTGCATCCGAACCAACTGAATTTCTACTTCTGCAGTCCAGACTCATTGCGGCGGAAATACTCGCGGGGAAAATCTGCTTTCCCTGACTCCTGGGGATGTCGCCATGGAAACCGCGGTCCCCGATCCTCCAGCAGTGGCACTTCTCGTCCGTCGCTTTCGAACAAGAGTTGCCAAAGCCTCTTATTCAACGCGATGATTCTCTCTGCGTGCTCAGGCCGGTCAATCAGATTATTCATTTCCGCAGGATCTTGTTCCAGATCGTATAGTTCGTCCCGGTCCCAAAGACCGTGGCAGCGAATGTACTTCCATCGCCCCCCGATGATGGCATGCAGCGTAGGCGTGTGAGGGTAATTGCGTTCCCAATAATACTCGTACAGCAAATCAGGACGTTTCAGTTGCGAAGGATCCGCAGAACACAAGGCGGACCAGAAACTTTGCCCATCAACGTTTTCAATTGGTCGCGACGAAGTTGCATCAAGAATAGTGGGAGCCAAGTCAATGTTGCCAACAAGACCCTCGAACCGCAGCCCCGCAGGGATCTTTCCTTTGGCCATCATGAGCAACGGCACCTTTGCGCTGGCCTCATAGGCAGTGCGTTTGTCGATCAGCCCATGATCTCCAAACTGAAACCCATTGTCCCCCATATAAATGAAGAGTGTATTTCCCAAGAGACCTCGATCAGTAAGGTACTTCGTCAAACGTCCAACGCTATCGTCAACCGCGAGCAAAGATTCGCAATAGCGGCGGTAATAAACCTCTGGCGAAAAATTCTCGATGTTGTAGCCAAAGTCTGCACCATGCCTGCTATTGCGCTGATTACGAACCCACATCGGCAGATTACCCTTTTCCATTTCCGCAACGGTAGGAGTCCGAATGGGCAATACGGCATTGTCATATCGTCCTCGATGACGATCCGCGGGGACAAAATCTGCATGGACTGCTTTATGACTTACATACATGAAAAATGGTTTATCTGACTCGCGTTCATCTAACCAATCGATGGCATAGTCCGTCAACTCATCCGTGATGTAACCTTTTTGTGGTACACGTTGACCATTGACATTGAATCCGTCGTAGGTTGTCTGAGGTACTTCTCGTGTTGTTCCATGTCCATCAGGCCAATAGGTCCCTTGCCCCTTGAACGCGACCCAGTGGTCAAACCCGCGCTGACGATCATCGATATCGCCTCCCATATGCCACTTGCCAATAAAGGCTGTTTCGTAACCAGATTTCTGCATCTGTTGAGGGAAGAAAACCAGCCCCGGATCTACTGGATGATAATTGTCAACGACTCTGTGATTGTGAGCGTACTGACCGGTCAGGATCGACGCCCGACTGGGTGAACACAGTGATGTAGTGACGTAGGTATGCGTCAGCATTGCACCTTGCGATGCCAAGGCATCGATATGCGGCGTTTCCAGAAACGGATGCCCTGCAGCACCGAAGCAATCAAAACGATGGTCATCACAAAGAACAAAGACAACATTCATCTTTTTGTCCTGAGCGACCACGTTCGTGCAGGACAACGCCCCCACCCACACCAGCAGGACGACAAAAACATCAAAACGAAATGGTTGAAAGAGCATGCGTTTTCTTCAAACTAAAAAACAAGATCGTGACGTATAAAAAGAACGGAAATCGCTTCCACTATTCGGCAGACACTCTGACGCCATCGTCCCACTCATTTCTGGGAAACGCCAAACTTCGAGCAATCATGCTTCCAAGGCTACAAAAGTTGAATTTTATTATTACTCGCTACCAATCCCGGGCCGTTCAACCCCATACACTCAAAAGCTGGACTCACCAACTCACGAGATTTTTTGAACAAATTCAAGCGAGGATTCCATGCACACGACTGTACTCCCGATCATCGGGGCCGAGACGCTGCTCGGTTTGGTAGGCCTCAAGCATTGTATTATAGACATCGATACCCTCTTTCCCGACATCCAAAATTTCGCCGGTTTTGAACCGACCGTTGGCTCCCGAAATCGCGTGAAAAACACCGGACAATTCCCGTTTCACATCGGCATGTCGACCATCACCAGACTCGGTCGAAATGGTAATACACGAGTTCTCAAGAATCGACTTTCCGTTGGGCTCCTGAACACCGTCGAGTCGACTCAAAAAGTAGGCGACTTCCCGCATTTTCATATGAGCGTGGGCTCGCAGTTGCTTGTTTTCTTTCTTGGGATTGAATTTGTGCCACCACTCGTGACTGCACCCCGCTGAGCCACTCTTGTTCAATTCCTTCGCATCATCAAAGGAATGGACACGCTTCCCGTGATACTGATATTCCCCGGTAACTCGAAGTCGCTCACCGGCCGCCAAAAAGGTAACAGACCCGAACCTGGCACGATCTAATTCAACCGCGAGCGCGTAGAGATCAGCCATCAAACGCCACTCCTTCACAAGATCATCGAGCTTCATATCGATTCCTTCGCCGCCCGGATCGGCGTGCCCACCATGTGCAAGTGCAGACCTCGGTGGGATTGGCGGTGCATTTGGGGCAGCACCTTCCATTTCAAATGCTCGCTGCTCGAATTCTCGAATACGCTCCAAGTGATCTGCCACCCGTCCTCGGGAGACATTTCCCAACGGTGACTTACTCCCCGAGTAATAACGATACTGTTCTACAACCGAGTCGAGCACGCTTCGCCTTAGTCGCTGTTTCCGTGCATCACCCGAGTCGCCTGTTCGCTCGATCACGCCGAATACACGATTGAAAAGGTCGCGTGGTCTTTCTTGGATCGTCGCCGCAACTGTGCCATCCTCGTTGTAACTATGCACATACCGACTTACGCGACTACGACGAAAAAAAGTTCCGCCAATCAACGTCGGAACCATTCCCGGCGGCATTCCTTCTGGATGACAACTTTTACGAATCACCTGATCCATCGACGCGCCGCCTGCTTTTGCTTCGCCATCTGGGGGTGTAGCGGTAAAGGCTCCGCTGGCACCATCGAAATGAGCATTGATTCCGGACTCATCACACCGTACCTGATCAACATTCCGCATGATCAACAGTTTTTCGCTCAGCGGTTTTAGTGGTTCCAAAACTCCGTCAAACCCCTCCGTTTGAAGCGGCGCAGGAATCCCAAGCCCAAAAAACACATTGAATGCTCGCACCGGCACTTGAGATTCAGCCGCTGCCGCTGCGGGAAGAAGCATCTCCTCCAGTAGCGGCAAACCAATCAGAACACCACTCGCTCCACTGAGCATCGTTCGACGGTGCATTTGGGTCTGTTTCATAGCAGTACAAAAATCAGAGTAAGGTAGGACTGGGCACCAAAGCTGACACAGCCTCGACATTTAACAAGACTAGCAGAATTGATCCAACAACTGGATTTTAACGAAAACACTTCCGCGACCAGAAACATAAAAATTTTGAAACGACGTCACTGGTCGGGTACCGGTTCAGTTTGCGTCGTAAGAACGAGATCGCTAAGCACGATCGCCGTGACCAAGCTCTGGTAAGTGCCATCACTCTCTTGTGAAGCTTGATGGATTCTCCGCAAGCTGGCAGCATCGGTTAAGTCCAAAGGACGCCCCAACAAAAACTGGCTAACCTTCCGCGTCAGACATTCCTTGACACGGTCACTGCCTGCAAGCAGATCCATCATTTCCGCTGATGTTTGATATGCAGTCGGCTTTGCATCACCTGGAAACAGGATTTCGCCGTCCTGGCGTAATTGATTGCCATGCTGATCGACTGTCTGAAAAGCACCGATCCCGTTGTACCGTTCAAGCCCAAACGCCAATGGCTCAAAACGTGAATGACAACCACCACAGGCTTCACTTTTTATACGTTCTGACGCGATCACTCGATGCGTTTTGCCAGGCCTTGTCGGCACGGGGCTGATATCCAGTCCAGGTGGTGGATCACCCACTTCACTGAAAAGCAAATCACTGAGCACAAATAATCCACGAGTTACCATTGAGGCATCATCTCCCCCCATGGTCAAAACACTCGCTTGTGTCAGCAAACCACCACGAGAGGGAACATCAGAAAGATCATAGCGTTGGGTACCCGCTCCTGAAGCCGTGAGACCGTAATGTTTCGCGAGCTGTGGTGTCAGGTGAGTAAACTGAGCATTCAAGAGATCCGACAAAGGTCGCTTCTGTTTCCACACTAGCTCCATGAAAAAATCGATTGTCTCCTGACGCATGTCATCGGCAAGCGAATCCTGCCAATCTGAAAAACGCTTTCGATCAGGCCGCATGTTCCCGAGTCGATCAAGATTGAGCCATTGAATAATGAATTGTTCGGATTGATTACGAGCTTTACTGCTTGCGAGCAGGCGTTCGACCTGCTGACGCAATTCGGCAGGGTCACTTAGCTGCCCTGATTCTGCCGCTTTCAACAAAATGTCATCGGGAGCCGATCCACAAACAATAAAGCTGATTCTGGATGCGAGTTCGTAATCATTGACAGGCCAACGCGTTCCATCTCCGAGTTGATTTTCAATGCGATAAAGAAATCTCGGCGATTGCAGCATCGCCTCGAGGATCATTTCCACCGCCTCAGCAAAGTCGCCCCCAGCGCTAACCACGGTCGTGGAGATTCCACGATACAGAGCAACTTCCTGCTCTGTCAGCGGTGCACGCAAGACCCACTTGCCAAGATCGGATATTAATCGACGCATGTTGTCATCCGTCAACTTCTTGCTCTTCCCAAAACGACGGGCAAACTGCACAGCGTCAATTTGCTCAACGATCACTGCAGCCATTTGGGCATAGGCTTCTACATGTTTCAAATCGACGTTCAGATTGTATGCCGTGTTACGAAAACCATCTGCTCGCTGATCTTTCGGCAAACGTCGCGCTGCTTCTTTCGATACATCAACATCAAAGACCGCCTTCACCGTAGCTACGTATTCAGGGATCGTGAGACGCTGGACCCAATTACCTGGCTGTCGCACATGCCGATAAATCGCAGGATCCACAAAGTCGACACTCCAAACAGCACCGTCATCAATCCACTTCTTGAATGCCTGTTTCTGGCTGAGACTAAGAACAGGACGATCGTGAGGCATCTCATCTGAGTCGATCGACACCCAAAGCGGACTTTTGGCAGCTTGCCCTGCGATGATTGACATACCGGAATCCCCCCCCCTAAGAGCCATGTTCTTATGCGACAAATCGAGCCCGCCCTTCGGCGAAGCCGAATCATGACATTCAAGACAGTGATTCGAAAGAATCGGAGCGATTTTGGTTTCAAAAAATTTCGGTCGAGCATCCACCGCAACTGTCAGCGAACCTCGACTCCCACTAGCGGGCCCGTTTTCGTACCGAGTTGTCACGTCATTGGGCCGCAACGCACGACTGTAGATAGCAACCCAGTGCAAATCTCCTAACCACGGACGATCACCTGACAACTCATTGCCAATAGCCAACCGATACTGATCACTCCAACCACCGAAATCACCGGCGACTCGTTCCCGCTGGTTAAGTCTACCGTTGACGTAAATGCTGACGTTACCCGCTCGGTCCCGCGTATACACAACGTGAGTCAGTTGTTCTTTAAGGCTGCGATCTTTAGATGTTACAGCGGGAATTCCGTTCGTCGAAGTTCTCGAGGTCCGCAACCTAACCTGAATACTGCCATTTTCCTGACCAAGAGTAAAGTTCCGTGCTCCTGAATCCCGTGACAGCGTCACAATTCGAGCCGGGCCATCCTGCCGAAGCGTTCTCGGCTGCATCCACACTTCCATAGTGATTGCCCCGGTTCTTTGAATTGCCTTGACCAGTCGTTTCGCCGCAGCCTTACTTGCAATCTTGGTTGCCCCACGAATCGCCAGCACACCATCACCTAGCTCCACCTGACTCATCTTCTCGATTTGAAGATCCAAGGCAGGAAGCTTACCTGAACGATCAGGAATCTGATTACCGCGAACACCGCGAAAATCGTAGAGAACCTGCAAGCTATTTGCCACATCTTCATTCTGAAAATCGACCAAATCCTCAGCACTTAAGCGACTTCGCCCTGCAAAAACAAAAGCAACAAGAACGATTGCAGCAAAGAGCCGAAGAGTTCCAAAGATATTTTTCAAAACTTGATTCCAAATTTGATGCAACCGACCGCACTGGTCTCAACACAACAGAGTTCCCACCGGCACTGACACAGAAAGCCGCAGGCACGAAGATGTCCCTCGATCCACTATTCTAGCCGACGAGCGTTAGCACCGCAGGATACGACTGGGGTCTGTTGAGCACAGCACGGCCGTGCGTGATGGCCCGACTCACCGGCAGAAAACGTAAGTTCTGTACAGCATTTCGAGATATAGGCTTGCCGTTTTCTGATAATTTGACGCTGCAGTCACATGATGCTGTCTAGCTCCGCATCCCTGTGAATGAATCCGGAGCAAGGCATGGAGGTACTCCTGCGGTCCACGATAACGCCAACGGTCAACTGCGAACAAAAATCACCCCTCTCACGCCAACCACCCTCAATTCCACCAAACGCCGCTTGGTGGTCACCTGACAACGAGGAAAACTATGCCCTTCATCGACATCAAATCTATGCCATCCACCGAGGTATGCCCTGGATGCCGACTTCGAACACCACATGGAAAAAACCTCATGCTGTCCTATCTGGAAATGGACGCGGGTGCTGTGATCCCGCTCCATGACCATACGCATGAACAGGCTGGCATTTTGCTTGAGGGCAAACTGAAACTCACGATTGGTGATGAAACACGTACCCTCGAATCGGGCGCGATGTTCTTCATCCCCGCCAATGTGCCGCATCAGGCAATTGCCCACGATGGTCCCGCAGTTGTACTTGATGCGTTTAGTCCTATTCGTGAGGACTACGCCAAACTGATGAAGGACAACAAATTCAGCACATGACACAAATCGTCACGAGTGAGACTGCTGTTGCGACTGGCGCCAGCACCAACGAATCCGCCACCGCTGTCAGCGATCAACAAATGGTGAAATCCCGAATACCAAATACTATGCGGCAAGAGCTTAGAAAAATCCTGCGAGATGTTCATTCACCCCGAAAGCGGGCCAACAGACTCCGGTAACTGGATGAGGCAAGCCAGCAAGAAACCCACCCGCGAAAACACGAGATAGATTATACTGCGTTCCCCGCCTTCCTTGGTCGTCACCCATGCTCTCTTGCTAGTGCCCCCGTGAACCGCACCACCATCATCTCGATTTGCATCACAGCAATGCTTCATTGCTACTGGGTAGCAAGTGTTCATTCACAGCAACCAACTGAATCTCAGACTCAGCCTGTCACGATCAATTATCTAACGCAGATCAAACCGCTGCTAGCAGAAAAGTGCTATTCGTGTCACGGCGCATTGAAACAGGAGTCCGAACTTCGGCTTGAAACAGTCGACTTGATGCGATCTGGGGGTGACAGCGGTCCCGCCATCAAACCGGGTAATCCCGCTGACAGTTTGTTGCTGCAGCGCATCAGCAGTCAAGACGACGACCAGATGCCACCGCACGGTGAAGGATCGCCTCTCAAACCGGACCAAATCAGACTACTTGAAAAGTGGATTGACCAAGGCTGCAATGCTCCAGCAGAAGTCGTGCCCGTGGAACCAGCGGATCACTGGGCGTTTCAGAAACTTGTGCTTTCAAAACAACAAGCAGAGCAATCGGGTAACCCCATTGATTTGTTATTAGGACAAAAAAGGTCTAACGCAGGCATACAGACCGCACCGCCTGCGTCAAGGCAAACGCTGATTCGCCGCTTGTATCTTGACCTGATAGGCCTTCCGCCCACCCAATCCCAACTCGATGACAAACGAGCGATCGCGGAGATCATTGATGAGCTGTTGCACAGCCCGCAGCATGGTGAACGCTGGGCGCGGCACTGGATGGACATTTGGAGATACAGCGACTGGTACGGATTGGGAAAGCAATTACGAAATAGCCAAAAGCATCTTTGGCACTGGCGTGACTGGATCATCAACTCGCTGAACAAAGACAAAAGTTATGACAAGATGATTGTTGAGATGCTGGCTGGAGACGAAGCAGATCCAGAAAACATCGAGTCAATCACTGGAACTGGTTTTTTGGCCCGCAATTACTATCTGTTCAATCGCACGACATGGCTCGACAGCACAATCGAGCACACGAGCAAAGCCTTTCTCGGACTCACCATGAATTGTGCTAAGTGCCATGACCACAAATACGATCCCATAACCCAGCAAGATTACTACCGTCTCCGCGCGATCTTCGAACCTCACCAAGTAAGGCTCGATCCGCTACCAGAGGAAACTGACTTTGACAAAGCCGGCCTACCTCGCGTTTTTGATGACGATATCACGCGTGTCACGTACCTTCATGAAAGAGGCGACCCCAAGTCGCCGGACAAAACTCAGCCAATGACGCCGGGTGTACCTGCGATATTGGCTAGCTTTGAACATGAAATACACCCGATCAATCTACCCCGTTCAGCACACTCACCAGGTGCAAGGCCTCATGTGCTCGCGGCTCATTTGGCTAAAGTACGAGAAGAACTCAAGGCCAGTGAGGAAAAATGCGTTGAGGCCGAGGCTCGTCTCAACGAGCTGTCCAGCAACGCCGCCGCAAAGCCGCCGCAAGACATCGAAGCATTTGAATTCAACGATGACTTCACAACCCTCGACTCAACCAAATGGCAACTGACCGGAGACGGCTGGAAGCATCAAACGGGGACCCTCAGTCAAACGAAATCGACGCGTGAGCCTCAAACGGCCCGACTGCTAATCAAGCCGCCCCGTGATTTCGATTTGCGTTGCAACTACACCACGACGGGTGGCAGCACTTACAAATCAGTCACCATCCGCTTTGATCAAACTGAAAATTCCGGGTACGCAAACTACGTCTACACCAGCGCTCATGCTCCTGCCCCAAAAGTACAAGCTGCCTTTGAGCGTGACAAACAATCCATGTATCCGCCTGAGGGACGAAAAGCCTTTGCAGTCACAGTGGGCCAACCCCATGAACTTCGTTTCGCAATCCGAGGCACCTTGGTGAACATCTGGATTGATGGTGAGTTCATCATTGCTTATCGGTATCCGAACAGACGCAACGGTTTCATTAGCCTGTCAGGGTTCGATGCAACCGTTGACTTCGACTCGATCCAGATCGAGAACCTAAAAAAGAATACTGAGCTAATACCGGCAAACAATAAAGATGCCACGACCGTCAATGAAGCTGAGCAAGCGGTCAAGATTGCAAATGCCCATCATCAAGCAATTATCGCCCACGAGAGAATGCTTTTAGCGATGCTTCACTCGGTTCAGGCAGATCAACTGCAGAAGTTATCCGCTGCCGAACTTCAAGGACTTGCAGAGACTGCGGGACAAAGGCAAGCAGAGTGGAAACTCGCTTTACTGAAACACGACGCGACAGTGAATGCATCGGACTCAAAGAAACTCGCTCCGATCACTACAAGAATCAACCAAACTCAAGAGCACATCGCCCAGATCAAAGAATCGCCCATCCGTTTCACCCCAATCAAAGGTTCCTTCAAAGCCCTTGAATCACCTGCAGACAAAGAAGACCAGTACCCTGCCACGTACTCCCATATCAGCACTGGACGGCGACTCGCATTCGCTAAGTGGATCACTTCAGATCAAAATCCATTGACAGCGAGGGTTGCGGTAAACCATGTCTGGATGAGACATTTTGGTCAACCGCTAGTGGACTCCACCTTTGACTTTGGACTCCGCTCACCCGAACCAGTTCACAAGGATCTTCTCGATCTGCTTGCTGTTGAATTTATCAACTCAGGCTGGAGCTTCCGGCACCTGCACCGGCTGATCGTGTCGTCGCAGGCGTACGCTTTAAGCTCATCCACAGCAACGGCTTCCCCAGACACCCTAACCAGAGATCCCAACAACGAGCTTCTCTGGAGAATGAACTCACGTCGAATGGAATCGCAGGTCATTCGAGACAGTGTTTTATTGCTGGCTGGTAAGCTTGATGCGACAATGGGAGGGCCGTCAATCAACCCCGGGGCAGAAGCCCGACGCCGCAGCATCTATTTCAAACACTCACGCGACGAGAAGAACAGTTTTCTGGAGATGTTTGATAACGCAGACATCCTGCAATGCTACCGTCGATCCGAAAGCATCATTCCACAACAGGCACTGGCACTTTCGAACAGTCGTCTATCAATAGAAATGTCAAATCAGATTGCGAAAAAGCTGCACCAAAAGATCAATTCAAACAAAGCACGCGACTTCATTAAGGCCACGTTTGCACTGATTCTGACGCGTCCACCCTCCGACTTGGAAACAACGGTGTGCGAGAAGTACTTTATACAAATGGAAAAGCTAGACCAGGTATCGAGTCCTGACCAAATACGATCCCGCTTTGTACAGGCAATCCTAAACCACAACGATTTCATTACCATTCGCTGACACAAACTCAGATCACGTAAGTTCCTGTCCGACAGACGTGAACACCTCGCTCATGAACCTCACTCCTCCGCAAATCGACACGCATACTGACCTGCAGCGTCGGCGAACATTTCTTCGATCCGCGACGGGGTTAGGTGGGATAGCCTTGCAGGCACTACTTACCCGGGAGAATGCTGCCGGTGCTACAGCAAGCGACACACCTCCCAATGGCCAACCTCACTTTACACCCCGTGCAAAAAATGTGATTTGGCTATTCATGCGGGGCGGCGTCAGCCACATGGAAAGTTTTGATCCGAAACCAGCTTTAACGAAGTATGCGGGAAAGAGCATTGCAGAAACCCCTTTTTCGGATGTGCAATCGCCTGAGAAACTAAAAAAAGTCCGTGTAGTCGTCGTTAATGATGCTAACGGCCAACAACGGAACAAAATCTATCCTTTACAAGTTGGTTTCAAAAAGCACGGCCAAAGCGGGATCGAGGTCAGCGACTGGTTCCCCCATATCGGTTCACGAATCGATGACATCGCTGTGATCCGGTCAATGTGGACCACCGATGACAACCATGGCGCGCAGGTGCAATTTCATTCTGGCCGACACACGCTGGACCCGAGGGTTCCAACAATTGGTGCGTGGGTCAACTACGGACTGGGCACTCTGAATGAAAATCTGCCACAGTTCATCAGCATGGGCCCCCGATTTTTTGACCGAAGCGATGGTCATTACCTTGGCCCAGCCTACGACGCCATCAAGCTCAAAGTGGATCCAAAAAACCCACTCGCATTCGCGCAGCCGGAAGGAAACGTCAGCCGTGCTGAACAGGAACTTGGTTTTGGATTGGTCAACCAACTGAATAAACTCAGCGGCCATGAGTACCCAGGCGATCCCGCACTGGACGCTCGAATCAAATCCTATGAGTTAGCATTTCGAATGCAAACAGCAGTACCAGATGTGATTCGGTTTGATCAGGAAACAGCTTCAACCCGAAAGCTGTACGGCTTGGATCAGAAAGAAACACGGGCGTTCGGAGAGCAACTACTGGCTGCGCGACGTTTTGCAGAAAACGGCGTTCGTTTTATCCAAATCATGCACGGTGATGGAGCTGCCGGCGCGTGGGATCAACATTCCAACCTGAAAGCAAAACACTCTGAACTTGCAATGCAAGTAGATCGCCCCATTGCCGGTCTACTGCAAGATCTGAAACAACGTGGAATGCTTGATGAAACATTAGTCGTATTCGCCACTGAGTTTGGAAGAACTCCCGGCTCTCAGAGTTCCAATGGTCGCGATCACCACCCCCATGGATTCAGCATTTGGATGGCGGGAGGTGGAATTCAGGGGGGCATCGCTCACGGCAGTACCGACGAGATCGGCTTCCATGCCGTGGAAACACCTCACTATGTCACCGATGTCCACGCAACGCTACTGCATCAATTGGGATTGCATTCCCACCGACTTCATGTAACCGGACACCAACGACTTGAACAGGACATTGGGCACGTAATTCACGACATCCTGGGCTGATTTCGACGCATTTAGGACGTGATGCAAATCGCACCGGAACCTATGGTCACGCAGGTGGTTGGTAACGAGTAGACTAACCGTTCCAGTTTGGCTCCACCTTCACCAGAAATAATTCACTTGGCAGTCAGTGAATCGACCGCATTGCGTTATCAGCAGTCCGATCCGGACGTGCGTCTGATGCTGCGCGTGCGTGATGATGACGCCAGTGCCTTTGCTGAGCTAATGCAGCGTTACGAGGGCAGGTTAGTCAGACTGATGCACACCATTGGTCCAAAACATGACTTGGCAGAGGACCTTGCGCAGGAAACATTCATGAGAGTTTTCAGGGCAAGGAAAACCTATGAGCCAGGTGCAAAATTCTCAACATGGCTATTCACGATAGCCGGCAATGTGGCTCGCAATGCCGCCAGGTCCCTCGGGCGAAGAAAAGAAGTCAGTGAAGTGGATGCACCGAGGTCCGAAGATTCACCAAGCGGGCCCCAGCTACTCGCAGCAACCGCCCTTGAATCAAGTGGAATGATGCCGACCAGAATGGTTGAAGGTGATGAGAGAGCCAGTGTAGTTCGCGCTGCGGTTTCGGCGCTCAGTGAACGCCAGCGGATGGCACTCATGCTTTCCCGTTTTGAAAACATGAGCTACTTGGAAATTGCTGAAACCATGGACCTGACAACGAAGGCAGTCAAGTCTTTATTAAGTCGCGCCCGTGTCAATCTGAAAGAACTATTGCAACCGTATATCGATGCTGGATTAATCAATAGCGAGATTGAAAAAGTAGACTTTGAACGCGCACAGGAGGAAAAGTGATGAGCGTATCAACTATTTCAGACAATGCTCCTCTTGATCCTGATGATGAATTGCTGGTCGCTTACCTTGATGGTGAGCTTCAACGGCAGGAACAAGCCGATCTCGAAAACCGGCTACTGACAAATGAAAAGTTAAGATCGCGACTTCAACAACTTCAAACGGGCTGGGACCTGCTTGAAGACCTGCCAGGCTCGTCACCAAGCATGAAACTGGTTGAGTCCACTCTTGAACTCGTTGTTGCTGACATCCTCAAAGATCAGCCAGTCGCCAAGAAAAGCCGAAAACAGTGGCAACTGCCAGTCGGCCTGCTTCTGCTTTGCCTTGTCATCGGATTGGCAGTCTACTTTACTGAGAGCACGTTGCGATCCAATGCGTACCAGAAAGAACTGGAAGAATTGGCCATCGCCGGTAACTTGAATGCCTACAACTACGGTGGGGATCTCAAGCTGATGCGAGAACTATCAGCCGACAAAGATTGGGCACAAATGATCTCCGCCTCTAAGGAGATCGGAGACATCAGCATTGACAACGCTGTCGATCAACTGACGGAAGCCCCCGCTGCAGAGCGTGAGGTCGCCCTCAGAGCAATGACACTTGAGCAGATGGATCAACTCAACTCACGCTGGGATCAATTCAACCGACTCAATCAGTCTGCCCAAAGCCGCATACGTAAAACAGCCGCAAGTATCGCTGCTCAACCAGATTCCCAACTCCTGCTCGAAACCATGCAGGTGTACGCAATCTGGCGACAAACTTTACCGACAGAATTACGCGACCAAATCGAATCAAATGATCCCGCGAAACGCCGCGAGGCAATCAAGCAAGCGATCGACCGCACCTATTTCACCATTTCAAGACGCTCAAGCATGCGTCTGGATGATGAAACAACCGACTGGATCAATTTTTCACTGGGAGTCATTCTTCAAGAAAGACTCAACGATGGTGATGCTGTCACAAAAGCTTTCTATGACGATCTACGTTCGCTTACGAATGTTTTCCGTAACGCGGAAGACGCCAAGCAGGCAACCATTGCAACCATGGTGATTGGCGGATCGCGTTCGAAAAGTCCGACCATCACTGACCAGAGCAAAACAGAGAGGCCACGGAGCACCACACCCGGTGCCCCGAACCGTCGCTTGCCCTCATCACAATTCTTATCGCGTCTTGAACGACCTGCTCCTCTCAGCCGAGAAGAACTAGACACGATCAAACTTCCGTTACCTGACAATGCTCTTGAAATGCTCGGGGTCGTGTCCATGGGCAACCCACTGACTGAACTAGTAACACTGCGTGTCTGGTGTGAAGAAGCACTGAGACGCAAATTCATGCAACGCTTTGAAGACAACCTGAGCCTCGAAGAGCGTTACAACAAGCTTCCGTCGGAGAGCAGAAATCGAATTGATCTCTTATCACCCGAGGATTTCCTGCGTGAAATGTCAAAGCCCAGTCGTTCACGTCGTTAAGAACAGCATTTCAAGGTAATGCATACTGTTTGTTTTACCGATCAGGCAGCGACAGCCTTTCTTTCCAGCCTTTACGAAAGTGCTGTTCGCTTGGGAGATGCAGATCGAGTGAGAAATGCAAATCGACTTCAATCATCGCAAGGCTTTAAGAAGGTTAAGGGAGCGTCTTCACCATGAAAGCAGCCTACATAGAAAACACGGGTGATCCGGATGTAATCCGCATTGCTGAAATCCCACCTGCATCAGCGAGAGCGGGGGAAGTTCGGATTCGTGTGCACGCGGTTTCCGTAAATCCTATCGATACCTACATCCGCAGTGGAGCCGTTGCATCCGAGATCAAGGACCGCTACATCATTGGCTGTGATGCAGCAGGAATCATTGAGTCCGTCGGAGAAGGTGTTCAGAACTTCAAGACTGGAGATCGCGTCTGGTGCACCAACCAAGGCTTGCAAGGCCGCCAAGGAACCTCAGCTGAACTCATCTGCGTTGATGAAGATTGGTGCTACCATCTACCTGAAGGAGTGAGTTTCGAAACTGCCGCAGCGTGCGCCTTGGTCGGCATGACTGCTCACCTTGGCCTATTCCGTGAAGCAAGACTGCAAGCTGGTGAAACGGTACTTTGCATTGGAGGAACTGGAGGCGTGGGATCCATGGTTGTCCAGATGGCCAAGGCGTGCGGTGCAAGAGTACTGGCCACTGCAGGCACCGAGGAAAAACATCGCCGCCTAATGGATTTAGGAGCCGACGTAGCGATCAATTACAACCAGAATACCATCGAAGATTCGGTTCTTCAGACGGCACCCAAAGGGGTCAACGTATTTTGGGAAACGCGTCGAGAACCCAACTTTGATCAAGCCATTCAATTACTTGCAACCCGAGGTCGCATGGTTTTAATGGCCGGCCGGGATGCGAGGCCTGTGTTCCCCGTTGGGCCTTTTTACGTCAAGGAATGCTCTTTGCACGGTTTTGTAATGTTCAAGGCAACAGCACTTGAAATGAGAACTGCCGCCGAAGAAATCAATCGATGGATGGCAAGCGGTAAACTGCAACCCAACATCTCACTTCAACTGCCACTGAGCGAGGCTACCGAAGCACACCGCCAACAGGAAGCCGCCACACTTCGAAACGAAGGCAACTTGAGCGGGAAGATTGTCCTGACACTCACAAACGAAAACTAGCGGTCGCGGTAATGCGAAAGGATCGTGAATCGCGCCACTGTCAACGCCCACGAAACAAATTCCGTATTCGGGCCCAGTCCAGCGCCTTTTGCCACAGCTTCACGCAAGTCAATCGCAAAACCTCATCCCTATCCTCACCCTAGGTGAGACCCGCGTGACAGAACGCCTCCAAGGCGGGCTGGTTTCAGCCAGATCTTATCCGAGTGCCAACGACAGGATCCTCGGGCACTAAAGTTTGACCGAGGTTTTATGGTTCGTCGAGCTAGGTGTCTTTTTTACCAACAGGTGACGTCGACTGCCTACAAGCGAAATGTTCGAGTGGAACTTCATTTTGAACCAAGTTCGGACAGAATCGGAGGCGGCAAAGCCCAAGCGAGATTGCGTGCATTTGGCCAACTACCACCAGCGACTGCTTGACTCTGGAGTGGTCAAGACAAGAGCGGACGCCGTCTCTACGACAGTTGTATCGTGAGCTACGGAAGCAACATTAGAGCCGGCATGGATTGCAAAGCCTGCCTGCCATGCTGTCCAGTGGAGGCCCGGAACGGATCAAGCATGGAAGCCATCTCGTTCGACCGAAAAAACACGCGCCCCTGGCGAATTACTGGCTCACCCTACTCCAGCAAACCGGGGTGGAAACGCCAAAGTTCAACTCCAGCACTGATGTGGTCTCAGAGTTGTTGGCGTAGCTTGGCCACAAGAACTGTTGCTTCCACTGAGCGGTAACACAGGCAAGCAGCAGATCGCCTATTGTCTCCGCCAGAAAGCCAGGACCAGGAAATCCAAATTGCCAGAAGTTCAGCTACACACGGATGTGACCGACGGTTCGAATTGAAACAAGAAGCTTCGCAATTCACTTTCCAACAAAAACTAAAAGCGTGGCCACTGTCGTCAGGCGATCAACTCATGGATCACTTCACCACCAAATTGAGATAACTGCTTGTAGCGGCCACCGTGAAAATAGGTAAGTTTGCTGTCACTGAGCCCCAGCAAGTGCAACAAGGTCACATGCAAATCACGGATGGGATGAACACACTCAACGGCTTCGGCACCAATTTCATCAGTAGCACCGATGATCGTTCCTTTTTTAGTTCCACCGCCCGCCATCCACATATTCATTGCATCCGCATTGTGACCCCGCCCAAGTGAAGTAACACCGCCTCGATAATTATTATCGGGAGTGCGGCCAAACTCGCCTGTCCAGACTACCAATGTGTCCTCCAACAAGCCGCATCTCTTCAGGTCCTGAATTAACGCTGCAATTGGTTTATCAACACTTGCAATACGGGATGAGTGGCCGCGTTTCAAGTAATCATGACTATCCCAACCGCCTGAAAAGATCTGTACAAACCGCACACCTTTTTCAACAAGCTTTCGAGCCATCAAGCACTGACGCCCAAAAGGCTCAGTAACAGGGTTGTCCAGTCCATACATTTGCCGCGTCTGCGCTGTCTCGGCTTTCAGATCCACGATATCAGGAACAGCCGTCTGCATTCGATACGCCAGTTCGTAACTTTCCATTCTGGCGGCCAGAACATCGTGCTGCCGATGATGTTCTAGATGAGCGGCATTGAGCTTAGCTAATTCATCCAGCGCTCTTCGCTGATGATCGCGAGTTCTAAAGGAAGGCGGTTGCAGATCCAGAATAGGAGCACCTTTACTCCTCAGTCTCGTACCTTGGTAATACGCAGGCAAAAACCCATTCGACCAATTTGTTGAACCTGCCTGCGGAAGCGCCAGCTCGGTCATCACAACGTAACCGGGAAGATTCTGATTCTCACTGCCCAGACCGTAGCCGACCCACGAACCCACCGACGGATCCTCACCCAAGCGACTGCCTGTATTCATATGCAGCAACGCTTCTGGATGGTTTAGCGACTCTGCCTGACAACCACGGTAAACACAAAGTTCATCGGCAACTTCCTTGTTCGCCAGGTGAACGAACTGATCACACATATCGATTCCCGCATCGCCTACTTTTCGACTTTCAAAGGGGCTACCAACATAAAACCTCTTACCTGTTGCGAGTCCCGACGTCCGCTTGGACTCGGTCACATTCAACCTGCTCAACTCCGGCTTGGGATCAAACGTGTCAATGTGGCTGGGGCCACCTTCCATGAACAGCATGATTACGGCTTTTGCCCGTGCAGGGTGCATTGGTGGTTTGGGAGCAAGTGGTCCTGCCGGTGACTCAGCACGCACCTCCTGATCAAGTAGATCAGTGAGAGCGACCGCTCCCAAAGAGGCACCTAACCCATACAAAAAATCTCGACGGCTGGAATTATCCATTGAGCACATACTTTGCATCGCGAGGAAAGCGTGACAAAAATTCAGTAGACGTAAACAAACTCGTTCGAATTGAACAACAACATCGCAAGATCAGCCAATGCGCGGACTTCAGCCGAAACACTGGCCGACTTGGTGTCCGGCACATAATCTTCGAACACGGGCAATATCTCATCAAACGTGAACGTTTCACCCGTAAACTCTTCAACGAGCGAACGAGTCACACTTCTCGGATAAACCGTAACCTCAGGTTTATGCTGCCGGTGGTATTTCACCATGTCCTCGACATAATCGGTTAGTGACTTCAGTTCCTGCGTCCGCGGCTTCCGCCCATAAGCAAGTTCGAACGCATTCGTGATTTGCAACTTCGTTCCCGAATGCTGAGCCTGCAAGCGTTGGGCGAGTGCGATCGACCGGTCAGTCATCACATCACTATTCATCAATGTGAATGCCTGAGGTGACACCGCAGCCACATCACGCACCTCACAAGATTCATTGGGGTTGGGCAGGTTCATGACCTCCATGAAAGGATCGGCCTGACCTCGCACCCGATAAGCATAAATCGAGCGTCGATTACGTTCCCGCGGTGTCCGCGAAGGCTGATAAGCCGGCGCGATTGAAAACTGAATCATCCTGGGTTCCAAGGCAACCTCAAGATTGATCTCAGGCATGATTGGCACTCCTCCCATTTCTGGATTCAGTTCCCCTGTCACCAACAAAATTGCATCTCTCAATTCCTCAGCGGTTAGACGTCGAGGCCTAAAACTTGCCAACAACTGTCCGGTTGGATCAATCGTTCTCGCCAGTTGCGGGTCAGGGTGCGTACTGGATCGCCGATAAGTCTGCGACATCACAATCAAACGATGCAATGACTTTGAGCGACCTCCATTAGCGAGAAATTGCCTCGTAAGCCAATCAAGCAACTCAGGATGAGTTGGCTGATCTCCCTTTGCCCCAAAGTTATTTGCTGTCCCGACGATCCCCGCACCAAAATGATGTTGCCAGATTCTGTTTACAAAAGAGCGCGTCGACAACGGGTTCTTTTTATCAGCGATCCACTTCGCTAGAGCCAAACGGCGTCCCTCCACTTCCTCCTCAATGGCAAATGGATCCTGATCGGTACCGTCTCGGACCGGAAGACCACATGCGCTCAGCACCCCAGGTGACACGCTCGCCCCCACTGACTGGTAATCTCCTCCAGTGAAGATATTGGTGGTGGGCTTCCAGTGGGTATTCCATTTTTCGGGCTTACGCAACTTCCTTCCATTCTGATTTTGATCGGGACCATTGAATACCGTTTGCACCATCGGTTGATACCGTTCTTTACGACGTTCCCAAATCCAAACGTCCTGTTCTCTGACCTTCAGGCGACCTTTTTCCATTTCGCTCAAACCAACGTGACGAGGCGGTTTCTGATCCTCGGGATCTTTTCGTCTCGCATTCACGCCCTTGTAAGGCAAGTCGTGTTCCTTGTACCACGCTTTTGCAGCAGTCTCCTGTTTGTCGACCAAAGCCTGACGTTTTCCGTCGGCAAATGCGTATAATCGATCAACTAGCTTTTGCCCATTACGAAATCCTGCGGTGTTCTCTTCTGCCAGAAAAGCTGCCGACATTTCTGCTGGCTGGGTCCCGGCCAAAGCAGCGTAAATTCGGTAATAGTCACGTGTTGGAATTGGATCAAACTTATGGTCATGGCACTTACAACACCGCATGGGAATCGAAAGAAACGACTGCCCGATACTGTGCACAACATCGTCGCGGTAAAGTTGCCGTGCTTCATCCTGCGGAATCATGGCTGTTCCCCAGGGTCCCATTCGCAGAAAACTCGTCGCGATCATTGACTCAGAATCATCAGGCCGAAATTCGTCGCCTGCAATCTGCTGCAGCACGAACTCTTCAAAAGGCTTGTCTTCATTGAACGAACGAATGATATAATCACGATACCGCCACGCATTCGATCGCTCGTAATCATTGGAGAAACCTGCGGTGTCGGCATAACGAACCACATCAAGCCAATGCTGCGCCCAGCGTTCGCCATACTGAGGGCTCGCCAGCAACCGATCAACCAAATCGCTCCATGCGATCTCGGAATCCACTTTCCACTCTTTCATAAAACGATTGACTTGTTCAACTGTCGGTGGCAATCCCGTCAGATCAAGCGTTACACGACGAACAAGGTCATGTGGTGCCGCCTGTGGTGCAGTCGAGAGTTTGGCATCGCTCAAGCGAGCATTGACGAAGCCATCAACCGAATCAAATTGAAACGTTTCACGAAGTGGCTGAAACGCCCAAACGTCGCGTTTTTCATAACGACGATAAGTCCAAGTGTCCGAAAGCCCACCACTGGTTTTGACCAACACGCCTTCATCATTTTCAGCGACACGGCGTTCTGCGGCGAGTATCTGCTGCTGCCGCTTTGAATCTGGCCATGGTGCACCAGCCGCAACCCAACTTTCAACAACAGAGAGCTGCTCCGCAGTCAATCGATCATTTTCTTTCGGAGGCATTTCCAAGCCATCCCACCTGACAGCCTGAATCAATGTACTGCCATCCAAGTCACCGGGAATCACTCCTCGCTCTCCTGACTCTCCTCCCGACAACAAACCAGCACGAGTGCGAACGTCAAATTCACCCTTAATGTCGTCCTCTGCCGCACCGTGACAGCCCAGGCACTTGGACTTTAACAACGGCAACACTTTCAAGGTGAAGTGTTGTTCTTGCATTGCGGTGAAATCACTTTTTTGTTTGAGCCCGTTCTCCTGGTCCGTCACCTGCGTCTTGGGCTGCGAGGGGATTTGTGTTTGTGCCTGGATTCGCATTTCACCGAAGAAACAAACGCACAGAGAACCAATCCATGCTGCACGCACTTTGGAAGACCAGTTCGATTTCATTTCGAGCATTCTATTTAAGAACAATGAAGGGAAGTTCTGGACACTAACGCACGGGGTGACCCCAGATGCAAATCAGGGTCTGCCTTGGACAAAAAGGTCACGTATCTCATCAGGTTTCAGTGCGTCTCGGAACAGCACAAACTCATCCATGCTGCCATTGAGATTGCGGATCGCAAAATCAGCCTCAGGCCGAGTAGGCGATGACCAATTCCCAATGGTTGCCTTGCCCACACAGGTTTGCTTGACAAACAGCTGATCTGGTATCCGTTCTTCACACAGTTTCTCACCGTTAAGAAAGTGAGCAGTGATTTTTGTTTCAACATTGTATGTCGTCGCCAGATGCAACCATCGCCCGCTTAGGGAGGCGTCCCAGAACGGTGGTGAAAGCACTTTGTGGTGCCCTTTGCCTGGGCCCCCTCCCAGACGCACAGAAAAAAACAACTGCCCCGTGTCCAGTATTTGCCAGTGCGGCTCACCTCGCTGGTAACTATCGGTGAGAAAGAGCGAGTTATACCAACGATCAAGACTGTCAATTTTGACCCAGCAGGCAAAAGTGAGCGATCCAAACTGACCAGGAATATTCACACGAACCCGATCACCAGGTCTCTTGAACTCAATCCCACTTTTTTGAGGCCAGCGTCCTACGACTCGCTTGGCCCCAACAATGGCACCGTCGAGGTCTCGATTTTCCGGGACTACCGAACTCGCAAGTTTTCGCTTCCAGTAGCGATCCTGCTCCATTGAATAATAGGTAATGATGCGAGGATCTTTTCGCAGTTTCATGGAATGATTCAGCCAACGCTGATATCGATCCTCTTTCTGATTTCGAACACGGTCATCGAGCGCTTCAAGCCCGAGGAACTGATCCGGAGTCAGTTCTGCAGGTTCAACCACCCCGCTGGCGGCATGAGTAATCGCGTTGCCCGCAGTCACAAGACGTTGTTCGCCGTTTGGCTGATACAACTCCACTTCACCGTCGAAGACTTGCACATCAGCCTCACCTTCATTAACCGCAACGCCGAACTCAGTTCCCAGATCCACGACTCGTAAATCATCGGCATGTATCTGAAATCCTCTGGCAGCCGGTGGCACCTGTGCCCGCAGCCGCCCCGACTGCAAGCGTGCAACCGTCGATGATTCGAGGACCAATCTCGCAGGACCCTCAAGGATCACTGTTGCTCCACAGAAGAATTCGATTTGGGCGACACCACTCTCCAACCCGACGACACCGACAGACAGAGCATCTCCCACCGTGAACTGTTTCTCAGATTCATGCCATGTGACATCGACCAAACGAGTTACAAGAGCGATTCCGACTGAGGTAGCTTCCTGTTTTCCTGGCAATACTTCACTGGATGCAGGTTTCACCTGCTCCGCAGACTGCAAGCGTGACTCGACAAGCAACCAGCGTCCCAGCACAACACAAAACAGAATCGATGCAGCAACAACGAGTAAGAAACTCGTGTAACGACGGTCCACACCCTCAACCGGGTGTTTTGTAGCATGCAATACCGTGGGTACGTTAACAGCATTCTCCGAATCGACACACGGCAGCAATCGGTCTCGCTCGCTCGTACTGAAAACTGCAGTCTCTATTCCACCGTGTCCAGTATCAGGGGACCCGATTCCAGCATCACCATCCAACTTCAAAATCGCACCGAACATCTGCCTATCGACATATAACTTCCGCACCTCTGGATTTGTCCGCAACAAATCTCGAAGCCTCGTGGTTCCCGTAGCATCAAGTGTCCCGTCTTCCCAATCGAAAAGCAGACGCTCAAATTCACTAATCTCTGGTGATTCCAACTTTCAACCCTCCTGCATTCGACGGTGCATGCAATCGGCGAGCCTACGGCGCACTCGAAGCAGTGCAACTTTCACGGCATCTGCTTTTCGTTCCATCGACTTTGCAATCTCGGCAATCGGCATAGCACGATAATAACGCAACCGCAGCAACTCCATCTTCTCACGCGGCAAATCGCTCATACACCTACGCAAAGCAAGTCGCATGGATTCAAGCTGATCAACCTGCCGCTCTGTCTCGTCCGATAACACCGCAACCAGTTCCGTATCCAACAAGCACTTATCTCGACCTTGGTCGCGCACGTGCGCCAAAACTTGAAACCTGGCGATTGCCAATGCCCACGGCATGAAGGGCGCACCCTCACGAAACTCAGCCTTCTTTCGCCACAGCACGAGGTTCGTCTCCTGCACCACGTCCATGGCTCGTGAATGCTCACCAAGCATGGAGTAGACATATCCAAACAGCCGTCCCTGACACTCAGCCAACTGCTGGACAAAAATTTCGGTCTGCTCTGTATCGCTCATGTAATTTCGCTCGCGGAATCTCCGAGTGTAAGGAGTTACCAGATCCGCTGCGAAGGTTACACGAAAAACCAAAAAACTTTCTCTTCGCGGCCAGACACAGCAAACCGAGTGCACAATTGGCGTCCAGGAACGGCACGCGCCCGCAGAAACCAGCTGAAACCAGAGAATACAGGGGACAGCCGCTACTGAGCTTCTGAGACAGCGTTACGGCGTCTCAAGCACCATCGCGATCGCATTCCCTTCGGATGTGTGCGACAGGCAGAGAACGTGATTTGATGACATTGCTTCGGGCGCGTCACGAAATCCTACTTGTGCGTTCGTTGCTTTCAGCTGCACGGTTGGCGGTACTTGGCGTTTCACCAATGCCAGAGTTCCTGCGACAAGATCGACCATTCCACTAGCCGCGCCACTGTGCCCCAGCGATGCGATGGTAGCAACAACAGGCGCGTCGGGAACCACCTCGTCGAGTGCCGTACTTTCGGCCAAATCGATTACAGGATCCCCCATCCCATGCGAAACCACCAAACCGACCTGCGAAGCATCGATCCCTGCATCTTCTAGTGCGGTGACCATCGAACGCTTCATTGCCTCTGCTGAGCCCCTGAGTTGTGGCTCTGACTTTGAGGACCTTTGGCCTCCGCGCATTCCACCCGATGCGATGAAGCATGATGCGTAGGAAACAATTTTTGCCAAAACGGCTGCCTCCCGGCTCTCCGCATCCTCACGAAGTTCAAGAACAAGTGCAGCCGCGGCCTCACCACCAACCACCCCCTGCGACTCAGGGTCATGCGGTCGCGAACTTAGCTCCACTGGATCTGCAACAGCAGCCAGAGGCAAATCAGCTCGATAGTTCATGCGTGTTGTATTGATGCGAGTACCGGTCGCACCTGCGATCATCATTTTGGCAGTGCCACGCTCAAGGCAGGAAATAGATTCTACCACTGCTGCCATGCCCGAGACGTCACCCAGCACCAACGTATTGTTTGGACCATGTGCGTTGATCGAGATGCCAACATGACAAGCTGGCATGTTGGGCAGATGCTTTAGCATCCATAGAGGTGTCACCTTTTTCATCGCCGCACCACCGAAAATGGCAGGGTCGAATTTCCCTTCCTCGGTCACACTGGCCTTGATGGCATCCTCCATATCAAGAGGCGATCCATAAAACATCTCACTGCCGAAGACTGTTCCCACGTCGGCGGGCTTCAGACTGTTGGTATCGCTTAACGGCAGCAGATCATTCAGACCGGACTGCTCAATTGCCAAGTGAGAGGCTGCAAACGCAGTCTGTATTTCCCGGCACATGACTTTCAGTGACTTACGCGGACGTACGAACTGCTTGGGCTCGAAATCGACAACAGGCCCACCGATCCAATGCCCCGTTAGCGAATCCGAGGAAGATGGCACAGCACAACCATCGGTACGGTTGGCCAGCGATGTGATCCCAGAACGCTTTTGCAATAATCCATCAAAGAATGCCTCACCACCGATGCCTATAGAAGACACCACTCCCAATCCGGTGATTACAACGTTGCTGCGGGGCATTATGAGGATGAAGCGAAGAAGTGACGGGCTTAAACCGAAAGTATGATTTGCAAACGCGGGATTGAATAGGTAATCCAACCCAAATCATGGCGATAGTGCTATCAATCGTCTAGCAGCGACCGGTCGTAGAGGCGATGCACTTTAGTCCTAGTGGCTCCCCCTCGCTCAATCGTGCCACGGGAAAGCTGATTACTCTCCAACACCCACGAAAACTCACCAATCTGGATCCCAAAAGCGATGGCATCGGGCAAGACTCTCGCAAGCGTCACGAGCCCCAAGCCCCATTTTTGATATTCAGGCAGCACATTCGTGCTGATCATGCGAACCCGATCAATCGTATGTTTTTTCGTCTTGATTTGATACCAGCCGAATGGGAACAAGCGACCATTGATTTTTTTGATGAGCTGATTGAAGTCCAAGAGGCCGAAGCCGGCCCCAACAGGCTTCCCATCGATTTCTGCGATACTAGTTAATTCAGGGACAATGAGGTGTTTCAGACCTTTACCCTGATGGTCAATCTCAGCCTCGCTCATGGGGACGTAGCCCCACGTTTGCTGGAGGGACAGGTTGTAGATTTCGAGAAAGGATCGCACATCGGCAGTAAAATTGCTGCGATCAATCGGCCGACAGTTCACCTTGAATCGGCGGGTTGCCTCATCCACGACGAACATCAATTTCGGATCGAGATCATTCAAGATATCGATGTGGGCATCGTAGCTATAAAGATCCTGCACTTTGGTGAAGCCATAACCCTCAATCAGCCGCGCGTAGTACGGGTGATTGTGGGGGATCATATAAGTCGGCGGGGTGTCAAAACCTTCGACAAGCAGACCACACTCATAATTCAGACTTGGATTCACCGGCCCTCTGACATCCGTCATGCCCTGCTTTCGAAGCCACTGTGAAGCGGTTGAAAACAATTCGTTGCTGGCGTCAATGTCGTCCGCACACTCGTAAAAGCCAAAGAAACCCCGCTTCTCCTTGTAGCGACGATTATGCTCATGATTGACAATGGCCAGCAAACGTCCGACAACCCGATTCCCACGGCGGACAAGAAATGCTTGCCTGTCGGCCTGATCATAGAACGGGTGAGGCTTAAAACCCACCATTTCACGACGAACTCCCCACAGGGGAGGAACCCAGCAGTCGTCGTCTTTATATAAATCCCGCTCCAATTTCAGGAACGCTTTTTCGTCTCGCCGGTTTTGTACCGGCTCACATCGAAGCACATCATTCATAATGAATTCATTTTGCTGACGGTCCAATATCCGACTAATTGCTCCACGCAGGCCATGTCAGCGTTGGCCTACCCAAACCGTCTGGTTCAAAATCATAGAGAGAATGGATGAGCGAGTCTAAGCCTGTCATATTCCGAAGTTCTGCCAACCCAACCCTACGTCACTTGATCAGAATGCGGGACAATCGTTCTCGTCGGAAAGCAAATCGTGTTCTCGTCGATGGATGGCGTGAAACATCTCAGGCCATTCGAGCGGGTATGGAATTGTGCGGGATTTATGTCCCAGAATCGCTCATTCACGGTAAAAACGACGAATTCCGAGACGCAACTCAAGCTGTGATGGCCTTCGCCGAAGACCAAAAAAGGCTCAATTGGGTGGCCGAATCATTGATGGAAAAGATCAGTTACGGACAGTCCACGAGGGGCGTTGTTGCAGAATTTGTCAGGCCCAAGGCTTCCCTAAACTCCCTGTCTTTGCCAGAAAACCCTTTGATTTTAGTCTTGGATGAAATTGAAAAGCCCGGAAATATTGGAGCAGTGTTCCGATCCGCCGATGCAGCCGGCGTCGATTGCATTCTTCTGAGCGACTGCGTGGATCAGTACAACCCCAACTCCATTCGCAGCAGCCTGGGAACGATTTTTCAAATTCCCTCGTACAATGCGACTGAATTAGAACTACGAGATTTCTTGGTTTCGCACTCGATCAAGATCCTAGCGGCTCGGGTCGAATCATCTCAAAACCTCTGGAAATGCGAACTCAATGGCCCCACCGCCATCGTTCTTGGCAGTGAGGCTCGCGGCTTGAAAAACCGTTGGCGGTCATCTTCTACGACACCCATCGATGGAATTCGGATCCCCATGGCAGGGGCAGCCGACAGTCTGAATATCGCCGCATCGGCCGCCATAATCGCCTTTGAAGCAGCTCGCCAGCGATCAGAGCGTTAGAGCCGGACGGTCCAGCCCACCGTTACACGTGGAGGAAACGCGAGAATCGTTAATGTCGCACCAACCGGAACCCGATATCATGTTTACTGATAGATAGCTCCCACGGGCTGGGAATGAAGGTTTTGCGCTGCCACGGTGCAAAAAGAAGTATTCGTACGGACGCAAGGATGCGGCATGCGTGACCACCAAGAACCACAGACCGATCGCACAAGGCGTAGCCGCCGCCAGTGGCTTCTCGCCCTTATTTTGGCCGGTTCCCCGTGTCTTGCGCAGGAGCCCCAGAATGAAGGGTTCGGAGTTCTTCCACCGCTGCCCTTGAATTCCACCCACGCGGCAGCCACAGTCCGCACCAACCCCTATTTCGCTCCCCAAAACGAGGCTCCGCAACCAACTGCCCGACTCACCACAGACGCAAGGCACGCGTCACGTGCTGTTCACCTCAGGCCCATCGGCGCCGCGATCGGACTGAATCCGATCGGAGCAGATCAGAGCAACAAACGCCCTGCGGCACGTGGCCCGATCATGACCATTGAACCAACTCACGAATCGGTTGTTCAGATCAATCCGCTGCTGCAATCTGTTCATCATCAGAACAACGATCTGGTGGAAGCGGAACTGGCGTCTACGCAACCAGTATCCCACTCAACACCACAACCAGCAGTTGCAGTGCCAATCCCAGTGCGTGGGACAGCGCCAGCGGCCACGACTGGCGAGGCTTCTATCCTCTTGGTCACACCGGCTCCAAAACCGCTTCTCGTGGTCAAACCGCAGACAGCAGTGATCCCCGTTCCGCAGAT
>CAXGRW010000002.1:0-36879 GCA_964012125.1 uncultured Rhodopirellula sp. | reverse complement strand
CTCTTTTGAAGCCTCTACCCACGCAACCACTAATCGTCATCAGCAGTGACATGAACCACTTCGCTAAAGACCGCGAAAACCAAAGACGGGATCAACTTGCACTAGAGCAACTCGCTGCGTCAGACCCCTCAGGACTGCTAAAAACCTGCAAAGAGGAGAAGATTAGCATTTGCGGCCAAATCCCGCTGCCTTCGTTCTGCTCACGCTGCAATACATGCAATTTACGTGCAATTATCAAAAAATTGCCTACGCCACATCCGCTGAGGCGACGGGTGACATTTCCAGCGTGGTTGGCTATGCAGGAGTAGTTTTCTAGAGTGTACCTGAGGTCGCCAAATGGCCGGCTTCCTAATTCCCTCTTCATTGTGGTCATTCCGTCACATCCGACGAACCACCCTTTCCAACAAACCACCTTGCCCCGAACTGAGAATTTGATGTCTGACAAGGTCCTGATCATTGTAGGCGACGCAAGTGAAACTCTGGATACGATGTACCCATACTACCGTTTACAGGAAGCGGGCTTCACACCAGTGGTAGCCGCTCCTGAAAAGCGGCTGTACCAAATGGTCATGCACGAAATAAAGCCGGGATGGACGATTACAAAAGAGTGGGAGGGGTACACGATTCAAGCCGACGTCGCATTCTCACAGATCAATCCCGAAGATTACGCTGGTATCCTTTTCAGTGGTGGTCGGGCTCCCGAGTACATTCGGTACGACGAGCACCTTGTCCGAGCTACGAAGCACTTTTTCGAGGCCAACAAACCAGTGGCAAGCGTCTGCCACGGCGTGGAGATTCCAGCATATGCCGATTGTGTTCGCGGACGCCGCATGGCCACCGTTCCAAAATGCAAATTTGACCTGGAAGTTTGTGGCGGTATTTTTGTCGATGAAGCGTGCGTCATTGATGGCAACTTGGTGAGTGGTCGCACGTTCCATGACAACGGGCACTATGTCGGACCATGGATCAAATTGCTTGAAGACGCCCGAGAAGCATAGCAGTCGAATTGCTCGTGTCTGAACGCCAACAGCCTCTGGCCCATGAGGAACATCCCTCAGCCATGGAACCACGAGCCGGAAATCTGCCATTCCCTGTTGCTGACTGTCCAGCAACCGATGGGAGATGTTTTTGTTATCCTCAGATGCTCTGATATCGCATTCCTCATAGCCCGAACGCATGTCGTCAATTCTCCCGATCATCGATGCAGGCCTGCCCACTGGAATCGTCGAACCGTTTGCCGCACGGGTAGGCCGGGACGCGGAGACATTGACTCGAGATTCATTGAGTGAATTGCAAATCAATCTGGGCAAGCTCTGCAATCAGACCTGCACGCACTGCCATGTTGATGCCGGTCCGACAAAGACAGCCGAAAACATGTCGCCCGAAACGGCGACACGCATCTGCGAACTCGTTGACGCGTGCGAATCCCTGACAACAATCGACCTCACGGGTGGTGCTCCCGAACTGAATCCAAGCTTTCGATCTCTGGTAACACATTTCCGTGGCAATGGACTGAGAGTCATTGATCGATGCAACCTGACCATTCTGTCGGAACCGGGGCAGGAAGATTTAAGTGACTTCCTTGCCTCACACCAAGTCGATATTGTGGCATCGTTACCCTGCTACTTGGAGGACAACGTCGATGCACAACGGGGATCGGGCGTCTTTGAACGTAGCATCAACGGCCTGCAGCAACTCAATGCCTTGGGGTACGGGCAGCACAACGGTGCCTTGAAACTAAACCTCGTTTTCAACCCGACGGGCCCAACGTTGCCGCCAGACCAGTCATCATTGGAAACTGATTACAAACGAGAACTGAAAAAACGCTACAACGTTGAATTCAATCATTTGCTGGCGATTACCAACATTCCAATCAAGAGATACGCAAAATTCCTGAATAAGCGAGGGGTTTTGGCGGACTATATGCAGATGTTGGAATCAGCTTTCAATCCACAGGCAGCACGTGGAGTCATGTGCAAAGCGATGCTCTCGATTGGTTGGGACGGTCAATTGTACGACTGCGATTTCAACCAGATGCTGGGGATGTCGGTTGCCGGCAAGCCACCTCACACGGTATGGGACATCAAAGGCCTTGACGAATATATTCACCAGCGTATCGCTGTCGCTGATCATTGCTACGGCTGCACGGCCGGGGCTGGCAGCAGTTGCGGTGGCTCTGTTACCTGAACTAAAACCCAAACGAAAACACATACATGTCCAATAAGCTCGACACTGAAAACGCTGTACGTGAACGATATTCAGCTGCGGCACAAAAGCGCGAAGCCGAACTTTGCTGTCCGGTGGACTACGACGCGCAATACCTGAAGATCATTCCACAGGAAGTCATTGACCGTGACTACGGGTGCGGTGATCCATCCAAGTGGGTTCAATCGGGTGAAACCGTACTGGATCTGGGAAGCGGCGGTGGAAAGATCTGCTTCATCGCCACACAGGTCGTGGGGCCAGAGGGCAAGGTCATTGGCGTCGACATGAATGACACCATGCTGGAACTCGCTCGCCAAAGCCAAGTCGAAGTCGCTGCCAAAGTTGGCTACGACAATGTAGATTTCCGCAAAGGAAAGATCCAAGACATGGCGATCGACCGGGACCAAGTCGATGCCTATCTGGCGGATCATCCTGTGACCAATGAAGCGAGTCTTCAGGAGCTCGAATCAATGATCCACACCATGCGGCAAGAAAGCCCGATGATTGCTGACGATTCCATCGATGTTGTCGTAAGCAATTGCGTCCTGAATCTTGTTGACGCGTCAGAGAAAGAGCAACTATTTCGTGAGATCTTTCGCGTCCTAAAACCTGGTGGACGAGCAGTGATCAGTGACATTGTCAGCGATGAATTTGTGCCCCAACACTTGCAGAATGATCCTGATCTTTGGAGCGGATGCATCTCTGGAGCCTTTCAGGAGACCGAGTTTCTGAAAGCATTTGAGAGAGCAGGTTTCTACGGATGTGAAATGCCTGTCTTGCAAGAGCAACCTTGGCAAACGGTGGAGGGCATTGAATTTCGTTCGGCTACCGTCATCGCCTACAAAGGAAAAGAAGGACCGTGCGACGACTACAATGAGGCGGTGATCTATCGAGGCCCATTTACCGAGGTAGTTGATGACAGTGGGCATGTTTTTCGCCGTGGCGAGAGAACCGCCGTATGCCGAAACAACTTCACCCTAATGACACGGGCTCCCTATACCGACGACTTCATCCCTGTACCACCACACCAAGCGGTCAAAGACGCTGATGCAAAACCCATGAACTGTGACGGGCACGAAAGATCACCGAAAGTCACCAAAGGCAAAAACTACGACCTAACAATTGTTGGTGATGACTGCTGCGGGACAGGCGACTGCTGTTGAACAACAACGCGACAAAAAGAGGGGCAAGTTGCCGTAAAATCTACAGCATGAAAACCGTCAGCAATGAAGACGGTTTAGCAAAAAACCAGCAAGCATGCGGTCGCTTACAGTCCGACACTTCTGACTGCAACCATCCTCATGGCTGTAATCATGTAAAGTTTTCAACCACACCCACGCCCTGAACACCTGATTCACGTAGCCGATAGGAAAACTCGTTGATGGCAAGCGTATCGGTCCGGGTCATATCCCGGACAATGATTGCACTGTCAACCGCCGATGCACACTGATGGATCTGGCTTGATTGTGATGTCGGCCCATCGATAATGATCAGCTCAAACTTGTCTTTCAAAAGATCGACCAACTGTACGACCTCGTAACCTGTTGCAGCATTTTTTCCTTTGGGTGGCATCAGCGGAATGAGTGTCACACCATCTTCTACTGCATGCACGGCGACTTCCTTGATCGGCAAGCCCGCGCGAATGGTTTCAACCCAGCCATACTGCAATTCCAATCGAAGCTCGTCTGCCAACTTGGGCAATTCGAGATTTGCATCGACCAGAGCAACGCGTTTACCCGCTGCTGCAGCGGCCATCGCTAATCCAATCGCGACAGTACTGCGTCCCTCGCCAGGCTGGGCACTGGTGACAATCACGCTATTGAGTCCAGAATCAATTGCATCCGACATTCGCTCGGCAATCTGCTGAAAAAGACGCCCTTCGAAGAAAAGGTCCGCGACCGTTGTGGGAACATCTAAAACATCAACCTCCCAAACAGCCTGAAAAGGTTTTAATCCGACCTGTGGGTTGCTTTGCTCGACATCGTTGTGAGTCGCCCCAGAGATTGACTCATCAGCCCCAGCCGGCTGATACGTATCTTGCAGTGGAGCATAACGATCTGAACTGGAACCATGCTCACCCTCTGATGTATCCGGTTGACCTTGTTCCCCAAGCTTGGCAGCCGTGACAAACGGATTCTCGATAATTAATTCGGGCACTTCAGCTTCAGTCTGCAAAGTTTCGGGACGGGCTGCCGATTCAGAGGGTTGCTGATGCCGCTGTGACTGTTGTGTTGAAAATTCGTTTTCCAAAGTAAAATCGGAAGCCAAGCTACCAGCATCCGCTTCCCGCATGCCTCTAAGAACATCCGCAGGTCGTACTTTGCTGATCTCTTCGTTTACGAAACTTGCAGCGTCCGTGAATGTCGATGCATAGGCATCCTGAATGGGCTGAGTGAAAGTATCTGGCTCATCAGGTGAAGCCGCATGTCGTTGGCTGCTTGCTGGATCAACGGACTCGATATCTAGCCAAGTGCCCCTTAAGTCTGCGTCACGATCGCGTGGTTCGAATGACGATGTCTGATCACCCGTTAGAGGCTCAAGGTGCGGCCGTGGAATTCCATCGCCAGCATAGTCCGCGCGTGATACGCGGTCAGTTTGAGGGTCAACCCACACACGAGCTGTCGAAGCAACCGACTGATCCAATTCCAATCCGCCAGTGGCATCATTATCCGAAGTAGAATCGGGAGCCTGCTGACGCGGGTTCTTGCGTGCTCTGGTTTCTGGCGTTGCCCGGCTTGCCAACGGGTCTTGGTTTACTGATCCCTGGTCTCCCAATTCAATTCCACCAGACTGATTGGACTGGTCGCTCGCGGGTCGCCTTCGGGAAAACGCTTTGACAAAAGCTTGATCGCTCATAACAAACAGAATCAGTTGGAAGGTGATGAATAGGTTGGGCTCACTGTGTTGCCAGATGGAACACGTGGAAAATACTTGGACCAATCTGGAATACCAGAAGGTGTAGCCGTGCGCTGATAGGTGGGCGTCTGGCTAGCAGGCACCGAGATTCCATAAGCAGCTGGCTGTCCGGTTTGCCGTGGCTGATTTTGTTGCAGCTCGGATTGATCTGTTCGAGTAGCTGCTGGACTAACTGGTGCGACCATCGAAGCGTGGGGTTGTTGGAACGAGTCACTTGCATTCCGCGGACTGTTTTCAGCGGAGGCAGATTGCGAATTGCGGTATTCATCCAATCCCACTGGCTGACGCAACAAGGCACTGCTTGTCGATGAATTGTCCTCAAGCTGGCTCTCCCCCGACGCTACTGCTGTACCAGTACTGAGACTAGTTTGGGGGACGGTTTGACTAGCATCTTGCAGGACGCGATCAGGCTCTGCGACGGGGGCTCCTGTCGAGCTGTCTGCGACAGCAGCTTTTGGCAAACTGATCTCGTCATCAGTGCCATATTCAAGCCAATCACGACCATCTGCCAAAGAGGCATCATCGGAGTCATCCTTGCCTACCCGGCCGGTGTACAACGCAGCGGCAACAACGACAAGCAGCAGGGCAACGACGATACCGTGCGAGCCGATGGAGTCCATCCACGACCTTCCAGCCGGCCTACCGGTTGGTGCCAGAGGCATCGTTTCCTTGCGATCGGGTGACCGATTGCTTGCACCGTAACGTGCGATGGACTCACGGTTGACTCCGGCTGAGGGCATCGTCGCTGGTGTTTCGGTCCCCCCCACAACGGCAGCTGGTGTGGGAAAACGCAGTTCAGCATCATTTCCGTTGCCCGGTTGGTCCGAGTTCGCCATTTGTTGAGTCGTCGGAATCCGCACCGCCTGCGTACCCTCAGGTTTCACACTTCCAAACGGCATCTCGGCCACATGATGGGCCAAATTTTGTCCCGCAGGCGTTGATGCGGAGTCCGAAATTTCGGTTCTGCTCATGTCGCGGCCGAGATCAGCACGCAAATTTGGCAGCTGAAAAAGGGTGGGTGGCAATGCGTTAGGAGGCCCGGTCGGCTTTGCTAGGTCGGGATTTCCTTCCTGGAATTGCGGTTTTTTCCGCTCATCTGGCCATTTTGGCGAGACGGTCATGCGATCTTCCTGGATGGGCGAGTATCTGAATGGTCAATGTCGAGATTTGCACAGATGAGCGATTACGCATTTGCAAGTTCTCGAGGCTCGAAAAGCACAGACGCGGTCTTTCTGCATCTGCGTATTAGCCAAAACGAAGAAGCTGAGGCAAGATTGAATCTGAATCTCTCTCAGTTCGGGTTGTGAATCAGGAGACTGGCGAGGAAACTACGTACGAATTCTTTTACACTTTTGCGTGAAACTGGCTCCCAGAATGCTCCAAGCCGATACCAAGTCCTCTCTCGTCTCTGGTCTGATTCGTGAACGAATCCTGCTGCTGGACGGTGCCATGGGCACCATGATCCAGCGTCTCAAACTAGACGAGACTGCTGTCCGGGGAGAAAGATTTGCTGAGCACCACAAAGACCTGAAAAACTTCTCGGATATTCTGTGCCTGACGCATCCCGAGAAGATTACAGGCATCCACCACGCCTACTACGAGGCGGGCAGTGATATCGTAGAAACAAACTCCTTCGGAGCATCTCCAGTCGGGATGCTGGAGTTTGATTTACCAGTGGAATTGGTTGATGAGATCAACCTTGCCGCTGTCAGTTGCGCGCGGAAAGCGGCTGACGAGTGGACCGAACGAACACCAGACAAACCCCGTTTCGTCGCTGGATCGATCGGCCCCACGACAAAACAAACTGCAATTAGCACGAATGTCGATGATCCTGCACACCGGGATACCACTTTTGACGAAATGCGAGCTAGTTACCTGATGCAGGTTGCTTCTCTGGTCAACGCCGGGGTGGACATTCTGCTGCCCGAGACGGCCATCGACACCCTCAACCTCAAGGCGTGCTTGTTCGCGATTCAGGATTTCTTCGATACCGGCGGAAAACGGGTCCCGGTGATGGTCAGTGGTACTTTTGACCAAGGTGGGCGAACCTTTGTGAGTGGCCAGAGCGTCGAAGCTTTCGTGACCTCCCTCTCGCACTTCCCGATGTTGTCAATCGGAATGAACTGCGCTCTTGGTCCTGACGTCATGCGATCGCACATCGAGGAGATGTCACAATCGACTGCCATTCCGATCAGTTGTCACCCCAACGCCGGGTTGCCCAATGACATGGGTGAATTCGATCTAGGCCCGAAAGCCATGGCTGACATCGTCGGCGAGTACGCGGACAACGGGTGGGTCAATATCCTCGGTGGTTGTTGTGGAACAACGCCAGACCACATTCGGGCCATGGAAGCTCGGATCGGCGGGTTGAAGCCAAAGCAGGACGCAGCGGGCCCCGTGTGGACACGTTTATCCGGTCAATTGCCAATGGTGATGCGACCCGAAATCCCATTCACGATGGTGGGTGAACGGACCAACGTCACCGGTAGTCGAAAATTCGCACGTTTGATTCGCGAAGAACTTTACGAGGAGGCAGTTGAGGTTGCCCGCGAACAGGTTCAGAACGGCGCTACGATCATCGATATCAATTTCGACGATGCGTTATTGGATGGGGCCGAAGCCATGACGCGTTTTTTGCGTCTGATTTCAGGTGACGATATCGTTGCAGCGGTACCCGTCATGATCGACAGCAGTAAATGGGAAGTGATCGAAGCCGGTCTCCAAAACACACAAGGGAAGGCGATCGTCAACTCGATCTCGCTGAAAGATGGCGAAGAAAAATTTCTGGAACGTGCCCGTTTGGTAAGACAGTATGGCGCAGCGGCAGTGGTAATGGCGTTTGATGAAAAAGGCCAAGCAGCCGACGAGGACAGCAAAGTACGCATCTGCAAACGCGCTTACGACCTACTGGTGAACGAGGTGGATTTCCCACCTGAGGACATCATTTTCGACCCGAACATTCTGACAGTAGCGACTGGCATTGAAGAACATGACAACTATGCAGTTGACTTCATCAACGCGGTGCGACGCATCAAGCAAGAATGCCCCAACGCCAAAACAAGCGGCGGTGTCAGCAATATCAGCTTCAGTTTCCGTGGAAATGACCGTGTGCGAGAAGCCATGCACAGCTCGTTTCTGTTTCATGCTGTCAAAGCTGGTCTCGACATGGGCATTGTCAACGCTGGACAACTTGAGATTTACGAAGAGATTCCCAAGGAATTGTTGGAATGCGTAGAGGATGTCCTCCTGAATCGACGTCCTGATGCGACGGATCGACTACTGGATCTTTCTGAAACGGTGAAGGGGAGTGGGAAGAAAAAGAGCGGTGAAGACCTGACGTGGCGGGAAGCTCCCGTCACCGAACGTATGCGACACGCATTGATCAAGGGCATCGACAAGTACATCGTTGAAGACACCGAAGAGGCACGGCAGGAATTTGATCGTTGCCTGCAAGTGATCGAAGGCCCATTAATGGATGGGATGCAAATCGTTGGCGATTTGTTCGGCGAGGGAAAAATGTTCCTTCCACAGGTGGTCAAATCTGCGCGAGTGATGAAAAAAGCGGTCGCCTATCTCGAACCCTTTATGGAGGAAGAGAAGCGAGCAGCGGGGATTGAGTCCAACTCATCACGAGGCAAGTTTCTGATTGCAACGGTGAAGGGTGACGTGCATGACATCGGTAAAAACATTGTGGGTGTCGTGCTGCAATGCAACAACTATGAAGTCATCGACATGGGTGTCATGGTCTCAACAGACGCAATCATCGAAGAAGCTGAAAAGAAAAATGTCGACATGGTAGGTCTGAGTGGACTGATCACCCCAAGCCTGGATGAGATGGTCCATGTTGCCAGAGAGATGAAGCGTAAAAAACTGGAAATCCCGTTGCTTGTTGGGGGCGCGACGACAAGTGCCAAGCACACCGCAGTCAAAATTGCACCCGTATATCCAGGGCCAATCATTCACGTCCTAGATGCCAGCCGCAGTGTAAATGTCGTAGAGAAGCTGCTCAACAAAGAGACTCGCGGCGACTTCATCGAGACGAACGCAGCCGAGCAAAGAAAGCTGGTTGCCGGTTACGAAGGTCGAAAACAGAAACTCGTCACCTATGCCGACGCGTTGAAGAATCGCTTTGCAACCGACTGGGAGACTGTCAATATCAACAAACCCTGTTTCACAGGCACTCAGGTATTAGAGAATTTTCCACTGTCGGAAATCAGATCCTACATCGACTGGTCGCCTTTCTTCATGACATGGGAATTGAGGGGCAAATACCCCAAGATTTTTGATGATCAAGTCGTCGGGGAACAAGCAAAAGAGCTTTATGAAGATGCTAACGCATTGCTTGATCAGATCATCGCCGACCAAACATTAACAGCAAATGCTGCTTATGGCTTCTGGCCAGCCGCCAGCGATCAAGATGACATCATCTTATTCACTGACGAATCAAGAAGCGAAGAACTAACACGCTTTCATATGTTGCGTCAGCAGTGGGAACGCCGTGGTCAAAAAGATTATCGCTCCCTCGCCGACTATGTCGCACCGGTAGATTGTGGCCGAGAAGATTACATCGGTGGCTTTGTGGTTACGACTGGCATCGGGGCTGATACTCTTGCCGATAAGTTCAAAGCCGATCTTGATGACTACAAAGCGATCATGGTCCAAGCTGTCGCAGACCGCCTTGCTGAAGCGTTTGCCGAACTGATGCACGAGAGAGCAAGAAAAGAATGGGGATTCGGTGCTGGAGAAGCTCTGGAAAAAGAAGACCTGATCGCTGAAAAATACCGAGGTATTCGCCCTGCGGCTGGTTATCCCGCGTGTCCAGATCACACCGAAAAAAGAGCCCTGTTTGATATCTTGCAGGCAGAAAAAAACACCTCGGTAGAACTTACTTCAAGTTTTGCAATGGCACCGGGCGCAAGCGTCAGTGGCTTGTATTTCGGCCACCCCGATGCACGCTACTTTGCAGTCGATCGTGTCACACGAGACCAGATTGAGTGCTATGCAAATCGAAAAGGCATTTCGATTGAAGAGGCTGAACGATGGTTGAGTCCCAATCTTGCCTACGATCCTGACTGACGTCCGAAACGGCTTGCCTTTGTCACGACACACACAGTGAGGTAACGATGCAAATCATGCCCCCACGCGTGGGCGCGAGTGCGGAACCAATGGCATGGTTGATCGATACCAGGCGATGCTCCGCAAACCAACAGAGTAGGGCGGTGCAGAGTTGACGCAGGGTCACCCGTACTTTGGCTGAGATTCATATTTCGCCAGAAGCGAATGCGATTCATCGCAACGAAGCAATTTGCGTTCGCCCCAAGCTAACGAGGGACCACGATTTGTTAGATTAATGTCGCTTTTCGCTACACAATTGAAACATTTGAGAGAAAGAAGACATCGTAGAAATGCCACCGTCATTTCAAGCGACTTCTGTCTTGCCTCGAACTATTTCCAGATCATCGCAACGTAATTTTTCAGGCCGCACTTCCATTTCTAGGCTATCTTCACAAAGTACCGAGCCGAGACACTTTCGTCGTATCACGCTGCCTCGAAGTCGACATCGAGAGCGTTGACTTTTCTACGCCGTTGACACTGGCTGCGTGAACCAGTCATGTTCAGCGTGAAATCTCAGTTTTCGGGAACTTGGGTGAACCTCAGTTACGGGCTGAGTGTCTGTCCTTCGGTGAGCGATCAGCGAGCGTTGCTGATACCCCAACATGGGCCTGCCGAACGGCCCCATCTCTCCATCATCAATCGATGGTCTTCTCAATCCCCCCCAGCCTCTTTCGGGTGTGAACGCATCACTGATTTAAGCTTCCCGGGAGTCAGAGGGGTAAAGGATCAGGGAAATGCCTGTTTCCACGTCGTTTTGGCGAGCAACGGAGACAGGACCTAGCGTGTCCCGGTCCAAAATTGAACCAAATCGGCTATGTTTTCATCATGGATATATCAACAGAACTGGCCGATCGCGTGATGCGACTGGTTGTCTCGGCCGACTACCGGCCCAGCAAGCCCAAGCAAATTGCAACTGCCCTCAAGCTTGGCCTCGACGAGTATCGGGAACTCCGTCGTGTCATCAAACAACTCGTTCTTGAGGGCCGTCTACTTTACGGTTCCAACCATTTGGTGGTCAGCGTGGGCGCGATTGGAGGCCCCAATGATTCGCTGCGTGGAACATTTCGCAGAGCCATGGGCGGTGACTTTGGTTTTGTGCGGCCCAACCACGCAGAAGATGACTCTGATGTACCGGATGACATATTCATACCAGCTGGTTACACCGCAGGTGCAATGGAAGGAGACCTGGTAAATGTTGAGGTCCGCCCAAGTCGCCGAGGTGGCAATGAAGGACGTGTGACGGAAGTCCTGCAAAGAGCCCGAAGACAATTCACAGGCACTTTCAGAACCATCGATGGCGAGGCAGCAGTCTTTCTGGATGGCACGCACTACGAGGCCCCCGTAAGCGTTGGTGACATCCGGGGTTTACCGCTGACCAACGACGACAAAGTCTTTGTCGAAATTGTTGACTACCCGGATGAGAGTGGTGTTGGCGGCGAGGCCGTCATCCTGGAACGCTTGGGAAGTAACAAGAACCCAGCGATCGACACATTGTCAATCATCCGACAATACGCACTTCCAGATGCCTTTCCAGAGAGCGTTCTGGATGCGGCGAGGCAGCAGGCTGATGCATTCAGCGATGAAGAGGTACCAGAGGCTCGCAAAGACCTCACAAAAATGCTTACGATCACCATTGATCCGTTTGACGCCCGTGATTTTGATGATGCAATCTCTCTGCAGCGAGAAGAAGGACGATGGCGTCTCTGGGTACACATCGCAGACGTCAGTCACTTTGTGCCCGCCGGCAGTCCGATTGACGAAGAGGCACGCAAACGGGCTACCAGCGTTTACCTGCCTGATCGTGTAATCCCAATGATCCCCGAGATCATCAGCAATCACTTAGCAAGCCTTCAACCAGACCGTATGCGACTGGTAAAAACTGTTGAGATCGAGATCCAGGATGACCTGACAATCACGCACACAGAAGTGCACAACGGCGCGATCCATAGTGACTTGCGATTGAATTACGAACAGGTCGATCAATTCCTTGCGAACCCTGAATCGCGAGTGGAGACGTGGGGAGCACCCATCTGCGACTTACTACAGGAGATGCACACTCTGGCGATGAAGATGCGGAAGGCAAGGTTCAAAGGAGGAGCTCTCTCAATGGACATGCCTGACATCAAACTGGATCTCGATAAGAGTGGAAAAGTGCGTGGGGCCCATCGTGTTGAGCACACAGAGAGTCACCAAATCATTGAAGAGTTCATGCTGGCGGGAAATCAAGCCGTTTCCACATGGCTGGATGACCTCGGACTGAATCACCTTCACCGCATCCACCCTCCACCAGATCGTCGAAAACTGCGGCAACTTTCCAGCTTTGTAAAAGACCTGGGCATCGATGCCGGCACTGTTGAAAGTCGATTTGATATCCAAAAGGTTCTCGACTCAGTCGATGAAACGCCACTGGAAGATGCCGTTAATTTTGCAGTACTCAAGAGCATGAACAAGGCGATTTATGCGCCACAGCTCGAAGGGCACTACGCTCTGGATATGGAACACTACTGCCACTTCACCAGCCCCATACGGAGATACCCCGACCTGACGGTTCACCGTCTGGTGCAAAAAATCCTGGACAAGAAATCAACACCGGATGACCCATTCGCCTCGCTTGTAAAACTGGGGCATCACTGCAGCGACATGGAACGCAATGCTGCGGCTGCCGAGCGCGAACTGATCCAGCTGAAGCTTCTGCACTTTCTTAACAAGCATGTGGGTGAAACCATGGAAGCGGTCATCAGCAGAGTCTTTGCTGACGGCATCCATGCCCGCTGTGTCAAATTGCCTGTCGATGGATTCATTCCAATCACAACGCTTCCCAACGACCAATACCGTTTCGAACGCCGCGGGCAAATGATCAGCGGATTTCGACAAGGCAACCGATTTCGTCTTGGCGATCTCTTGACCGTCAAAGTTTCGAAGGTTGATTTACAGGATCGGCAACTTTATCTGGATGTTGTAAAAAACCATACCGTGCATGGTGAATCGGACTCCCCTCAGCCCAAATCAACCAAGCCTAATTACAAGTCCAAACGCCAGAAAGATCGACGGGACAAGCGAAAGAAAAAGAAGCGTAAACGATAGGCAAGGCCACCTATCTGGGGGCTTCCTGATCCCGACGCAGGCGTCAGAACCAGTCCTTCCAGTCCGCAACGATGAACCTCCACGCCGGAACATGATCCGCTGCCACGCAGCAGCCGGCTCATGAACTAGACTGTAATACAGTACGTCTCCTCACTCCGCAGGCGGTATCCCGATAGATGAGAAAATCCCTCGTCCTCATACTTCTGCTGCTGATTGCAACCAAAACGGCCGCCGTTCTGTTGCAGGGACCAGTCCCGATTCAACGGGATGCATTCGGGTACTGGAAACTGAGTGCACTGGTGATGCAGGGAGACCTCCTGATGTTGCAGGATCCGATCGCATACCGAACCCCGATCTACCCATGGTTCTTGGCCATTCTGCGTTTTCTATGCGGGTCACATACCCTGCAAATATTGGCAGTCATTCAAGGAATATTTTCCTTGGGTTCGTTAATCATTGCAGCCTCCATCGCAGCAAGAATTACTAAGCTACCCAAAGCGTTCGCATTGACGCTGGCTGTGTCAGTACCCATCGTTTCCAGCCTTGTCTTTGATGCTGCCGTTCTCTCTGAGTCCATGTTCATCCTTCTGTTCATGCTGAACCTGCTGGCGATTTTGGATTACGCCAAATACGGCACGGCCACGCGAGCGTCGTGGGCTGGCTTTACATTTGCGATGACTCTACTGACGCGCCCCATCGTGATGTTGATCTGGATTCCGCATCTCTTCTTTCTACTACTAATTCACCTTCGCAAGAATGGTCGACTGCGTAGGCTTTCCATGAAGCCGATTCCATATCGAATTCGAACCTACCACCTGTTACTTGCCGGCCTAATCGTTACTGGCTGTTCCGCACCATGGATGCTGCGCAACCAGTTGCTATTTGGAAAACCGTTCCTGACCGAATTTGTTGGCCGAAACATTTGGATCGTCACATTTCGAGATGGCTCGGGTGCAGGACTGGAAATGCCACTTAGCGGCAGTTCTGACCAACTACGCGAGCGCCTCAACCAGGTCGGTGCTGCCGATCAATGGCAAGATACATGGGAAGTGTCAAATGCCCTTGTTCGGTCCGGACTCAATGATGCTGCAGCAGACCAACTTATGAAGAAGGTCGCACTGCAAGCTGCCCAGCAAAATAAACCAACGTTCGCCTACAAAGCGTTTCGTAGAGTCATTAATTACTGGCGCTGCCCGGCCACTGAGCTTCCCTCACAGGGAAAGTCAGGTGGCCCGTTTTATGGTCAGCAAACCTGGCGTCATTCCAGTTCAATTATCGACTTTGCACTGCAAAACCGTTTCAGCCAATCGGTGATCTTGAACACTTGGCTTCTGAGCGGGCTGGCGTTTTGTGTCGTTCTGTTGATGGTCAATTACCCAACGCGAGCTTATGGAATTTGGATATTCACCATGCTGGCGTATTTTTCCCTAGTCACAGGTATTATGGAAATTCCCGATTATCGCTACCGAATCGTAGTCGAACCTCTGGTAGTTCTTTCCTTTGGTTCGGGTTTGGCAATACTGTTGTCACGGCACCGAAAAACAGCAAAAGTCATAAACAGCGTCTGATGCACTGAACTGATTGCTAAAGTATGCGTAGAAGCCAAGACGTCGTGAATATACAAAACTGTTTGACGACTGACGCACTGCCTATTCTTTTCAACGTCCTCTTTCCAGCATTAAAGCTGACGACAGCATGACTGAACTGCCCGAGTTATCCGTTGTCATGCCTTGCTTGAACGAAGCAGACACTGTCGGAATCTGTGTTGAAAAAGCAGTCCGGGCCATGCGGGAACATGGGGTAAACGGTGAAGTTGTCCTAGCTGACAACGGCAGCAGCGACAATTCGAAAGAAATTGCGGTAGCTCAGGGTGCCAGGACAGTCGACGTTGCTGAACCAGGATACGGTGCGGCGTTGATGGGTGGTATTGAAGCCAGCCGTGGCAATTACGTCATCATGGGTGACTGTGATGACAGCTATGACTTTCTTGAAATCCCAGCGTTCGTAGACCAGCTTCGTCAAGGCTCTGACTTGGTACAAGGATGTCGCCTCCCGCGCGGTGGAGGCCAAGTTCTACCCGGTGCAATGCCTTTCCTACACCGCTGGTTTGGGAACCCTGTTCTGTCATGGTTGGTGCGGCTGATGTTTCGGATACCAATCCATGATGTTTACTGTGGAATGCGCGGATTCACAAAAAAACTGTATGACGATCTGGATCTGCGATCTCCCGGAATGGAATTCGCCACAGAGATGATTATCAAGAGTGGGCTTCACAACGCGAGCATGGCGCAGGTTCCCATTACTCTGCACCCCGACGGCCGACAGGAACACGGTCCGCATCTGAGAACCTTCCGCGATGGCTGGAGAACGCTTCGACTGTTTCTGGTATTCAGCCCGAAGTGGACTTTTTTTCGCCCCGGTTTATTACTGATCCTGATTGGGCTACTCGGTTACGCACTCGCGTTACCGCAGATTCGTATTTTCAATGCAGCCTTGGACGTGCACACACTTCTGATCGCAAGCTTGGCCATTTTGCTAGGCTGGCAGTGCGTTCTTCTGGCAACTCTTGCACAAATATTTGCGGCCCGCGAAGGGATGATGCCTGCTCTACCCAAGCTAGAAAAAATCACTGTGGAACATGGCATCGGATTTGGTTTGATCATGTCGACGGTCGGTGCAGCACTGATCACCATGGTAATATTCACTTGGTGGCAAGGCGATTTTGGAAAATTAGATTACCCTCAAACCATGCGATTAGTTGTGCCAGGCGTCACCCTCATAGCCGTGGGCTTTCAGACCGCGATGGCATCTTTGATGGCAGGAGTGCTAAGGATGCAGCGGCGAAACCGCTCGTGATAATACAACACCACCGCTTAAGCCAAGACGCCATCCATGCAGAGCATTCTTCCCGCGCCGCTGCCAAGAAACGAATCACTTCTGTTACGAATACGCTTTCATCCCAGGCATCATGAACGCTTCCGATACTGCCAACGAAAGCACGCCAGTGATCAAACGACATGTTGAGTCGGGAGCGGTTTGTTGCGATCAAGCATGGGAAAACGCATACAAACGATTTGAAACTCCAGAAGAAGAGATCGCAAAGTTCATCCAACGGCTACGCCTACTGGGATTTGAGAATCGACCACGTGACATCCGAGTTGCTGAACTGTTTTGTGGTCGAGGGGGAGGCCTGATCGCCTTGAAACGGCTTGGTTTCATGAACATCGAAGGAGTGGACCTCTCTGAAACACTACTACTTCAAAACCAAACTGGGGCAACGCTGCATCTCGCTGACTGTCGCAACCTACCCTTTGAAGATGCGAGTTTGGACGCGGTGATCATCCACGGTGGGTTGCATCACCTGCCCCACTTGCCTGAGGATCTGGAGCAGGTTCTATCTGAAATCCATCGTGTCCTTAACCACGATGGAACATTTCATGCTGTCGAACCATGGCTAACGCCGTTCCTTCGATTCGTTCACGCAGTGATTGAAATTCCGATGGTTCGTAAGGTCTACGCCAAAGGGGACGCACTCGCCGTGATGATCCAACATGAGCGTGAAACCTACGAACAGTGGTTGAGCCAACCCGTAGCCATCCAAGTATTACTGGACAAGTACTTTGATGCCAAAATGAATCGGACTGGTTGGGGAAAGATACAGTTCACAGGGCTCAAAAAGCGTTCTTGCAATTGAATGGCAAGCGTTTCGGCGATCTGCGCACATCATCCAAATTCAGTCCAACGAAACAAACGGCAAGCCGAAAGCCTCCGCAACTGCAGCATTTGTCGCTTGATGGTTATGGATATTAATCGCGTCAACAAGTGGCTGACAATCAGCCAAGGCCTTCTCGAGTCCAATATCAGCTAGACGCCTAATCCAGCTCAACGTCGCGTTGCACAGGGCGAATGTGCTGGTGCGTCCGACTGCACCCGGCATGTTGGCGACACAGTAATGAACCACCTCATCAATCACGTACGTGGGATCGCTGTGCGTGGTCGGACGACTGGTTTCAACGCATCCACCCTGATCGACAGCAACATCAATCACGACGCTTCCCGCCTTCATCATACTCAGGTCATCGGCTCGCACTAACTGCGGAGCCTTTGCACCAGGAATCAACACCGACCCGATGACCAAGTCTGCCCTGCGTAATTGTTCGAGGATGTTATGTCGATCGCTATAGAGCGTATTCACATTTGCTGGCATGACGTCGTCGAGGTAACGCAGGCGATCCAAGTCAACGTCCAAAATTGCAACGTCTGCTTGAAAACCTGCAGCGATGCGTGCTGCATTAGCACCAACCACGCCACCTCCAAGAATCGTAATGTGTGCAGGCGCTACACCAGGCACCCCACCCAATAAGATTCCACGCCCCATTTGCGGGCGTTCAAGATATTTTGCCCCCTCCTGAATGCTCATGCGGCCAGCCACTTCACTCATCGGAGTCAGTAAAGGCAGTCGACCCTGTGAATCCTTCAGCGTCTCATAAGCCAGGCAGGTCGCACCCGAGTCAATCATCGCCTCAGTCAATTCACGACTGGCAGCGAAATGAAAATAGGTAAACAGTAACTGCCCCCGACGTAGAAGCTTAAACTCGGCAGCCTGAGGTTCTTTAACCTTGATGACCAGATCAGCACGACTGAAAAGCTCTTCTGCATTATTGACCAGCGTAGCTCCAGCCCGCAAATAATCATGGTCTGCAATACCCGATCCGAGGCCAGCTCCCGCTTGAACCAACACCTGATGCCCTCGACCGACTAAGTCTTCCACGCCGAACGGCAGCATGGAGACACGGTACTCATCCGTTTTGACTTCTGTTGGTACACCGACAATCATTCATCACACCATTCAATTTGAGTACTTTTCAATATCTATCTCAATATCTATCTCAATATCTATCTCAATATCTATCAGTAACAATCTATCTCAATATCTATCAGTACCAGCCAACGCTATCAGTAACGGTCAGCAAACGGCCGCGCTTCACCGACCAACTGCTTCAGCATCTTCTCTAACTGCGTTTTCAGCTCAAGCATCAACGGATCAACTTCACCACGAGGTGCTTTTTCAGCTGGGACACTGATCGCTTCACCAATTTGGATCACTGCTCGCAAGGGAACACCACAGTCAGCTTTCCCGCAAATCGATTCTTCAATCCGCTGAATGGTTTCCACAATTCTAGTATCTGTGACTTCAACAGAATCGAGATAAGAATTTGGATAGGAGATCATTTCCTGAACCATGTCCACCGCAATCACATCCTGTCGAAACTGGACTTCAGACTTCTGGTCCACATCCTGTCGAAAAAATTGTGATGCTATTTCTGTGCGAATTGCCCTCACTCGCTCTCGCGTATTTCCCTGCCCAGACTCTATTGCCAATCTGCTTTCAATGCGTTGAAGAATGCTTGCGACTAACGCATCACGTCTTTGTTCTATTGTTCCAGACCCTGTTGTTCCAAGATATTGCACTTCTCGCAACACAAATGCACCATCCACCACTCTTCTTGTCCGCTGCACAATCGACAAGCCAGGCGGTGTTTGCCAACCAAATCCTCGCTCAATCTGTGACAACCGTTGGCGTGCCCAATCGCAGATATCGTCCGCACAAAGATATTTGATCGCAATCGGATGAATCACCACATTACCATTTGACTTTTTCTTACGTCGTCGCGCTGCCGACCGTGCAATGAATGACACCCCATTAAGGAGTGGTTTCAAGACATCATTACTTCGATTGGTAGTTCCTTCAGGAAACAAAACCAAGGGTCGTTCAGCCATGGTCAGAATTGCCATCGCGGTATCTAGAGCTTGGCGGTCGACCCCTTCACGATGAATACTGAATCCTCCCATCTTCTGGATGGCAAATCCATCAAATTTCCCTTGATTGAACAAATGCCAAGAAGCCATTGCATAGAGTTTTGTCTTGAGCAATCGAGCAGGCCACCCCAAAACGAGCGGATCTGCGTAGCGACAGTGATTCGGCGACAGCAAAATCCCATCACCGCGATCCAGCGATTTCTTGAGGTGTTCGAGTCCGCGACACTCCCACGAAATGACGCCTTCCTTGCGTCTTAAATACCAGTCAACCAGCCGCAGCCTCTGAATGAAAAATGGCCACATCGAGCCACTATGTGGCGGTACAAACTGGTAAGGCCGGTCAAAAACGACAGTCATTGGTGATTCGCCCGATCGCTTCTCTAACCGCGGGACATTTCATCAATGCAAGAAGTCACCCGCCAGAAACCCGATAAACAATGAGACCAAGATGCAGGCGATCAGTAAAGCGACTGCCAACATGGGGTCGATTCCCCTCGAACGCCCACCCGAACTGCGTCCACTTATACTACTGGCGATCTTCGAAGTATTGCCATGCTGAGAATCAGCAATACCGACGTCAGATGCCCCCGATATGGAAACAGGGCGTACCTTTTCCGACTTGGTTTGCTTCTCACCGACTTGGGAATTCGGCCGATAACCAGACTCCGACTGAAGATCGAGGAAGCTCCCACCCACAAGATCAGGACGCGGCTTCACATCGACCAGACGGCCACTGTCACTGGCGCTCAGACCCTTCTTTCGGACCAGTGCAGATCGATTATTTGCCAAGGTGTCGTCGTTCTTGTTACTGATGGTATCACCATAACGCGACGAAGAGTCATCATCATCGAGCGAAATGGAAGATGATTCATCAGTGTCAAACTCGGGCATGTCTCCAAGCCCGGCAGTAACTTTCGTTCCCTTGGGTACCTTGCTTGTGTATTTTTCAAGGACCTCTGCAACGTCAGAAGCAGATTGGTAGCGGTAGCGTGGATCCTTCTGAATCATCTTCACGCAAATACCCTCCAACTCACCTGGGCAGTCAGGCCGCAACTGTCGGATCGCTGTTGGCATTTCAGTTTGATGCTTGGCAATTCGCTGTGCCAAAGTTCCGTCACTGAATGGTGGTTTTCCTGTTAACAGGAAATACATCGTGCAACCGAGCCCATAAATATCAGCACGGTGATCAACCTCGTGACTATTCAAAGCCTGTTCGGGTGCAAGGTAATCTGCAGTGCCAAGAACATTTTCGTTGTTGGCTACAGTCAGTGACTCATCATCTGTCGCAGTGACAAGTGCAAGTCCCATGTCGAGCAAGCGAACCACACCGTCAACATCAATCAACAAGTTCGCGGGTTTAACGTCACGATGGATCACACCCTTCTTGTGAGCATGGGCTAGGCCTCGTGCGCCTTGCGCGATCAGGTCAGCCGCTGTCGATGGATCGACAGCACCGTCTCGTTTGACCAACTGTTGCAAATCCAAACCATCGACATATTCCATCACGATGTAATGCACATCGTCTTCATTGTCGATGTCGTAGGCCAAAACAATGTTTGGATGGTTGAGCGAAGCAATCGCTTTGGCTTCGAGCATAAATCGAGCCAAATAGGTTGCATCATTCACTCGACTCTTCGGCAACACTTTGATGGCACGCTTGTCGCCCATCTTGATGTGCTCGGCGAGATAGACACTGCTCATGCCGCCAGTGCCAATGTGCCCCAACAACTTGTACTTGCCCAGAAAGAACCCCTTGTACTTCCCAGCCAGCAACTTCTCCACATGCCACTCAGTCAGAAGCTCTTCTTTGACGTAAAGCGCAGCAAGCTTCTTAGGACTCCCAGGGAGTCCCCCATCTAATTTTTTGCGTACCTTCTCCACCAGGCGATCCGAGGCTTTCGCATCGACAATGCCGCTCTTGGCGACCATCTGGAGGAAGCGTTCTGATGTCAGCTTTTGTGTCATGGACTGCCGGCCGTGACCCCATGGAATTCGGTGAATCGAAGTGAGAAGATAACAGGTTTCGTTAAGCTGGTTAAGCGACGAGACATGAACTTACGCTACTTTCATAGGGACGCGTGTATCCGACATCATCTCCGCAGAACTTTTAATCCTGTCATGAACTTTAATCTAAGCATAGGTCTGGTGCGACGATATTTCCGCTCCAGAAGTCCAGTCGGCCCGTCTCAAACGACGGATATACCGGTTAGCATCAGGAAAGCAGGTTTCGGCATACCACCGTTGTACCGCGACTGAGTCCCCGGCCTTCCCCGAGTTCCCGAAACCACCGAATTTCAGTGCAAAATCCGCCAAACCATCCCGTCACACTGGGAATCATGACGAAATACTGGGTGTCTGGAAGTGTAAAAACTCGCTTGGGAAAAACAATCGGCATGGCCGAGGCCGCAGATTTGCACCGACTTTTTGTCTCGAAGTTATGTGCCTCACTATCCAGTGCAGCAGATCAACGGTGCCTGTGCATCACACCGAGGGAACATTTGCCCAGCGTGCGGCTTGCACTGGATCACTGGCAGTTGTCGCGAGAATGGCGGGTAGTTTTACAGGAGCCGGGCGACTTGGGCGCAAGAATGAGTGGCTGGTTCCGACAAACCCTTGAAACCGATGGAAATAGCACTGCTATCCTCATTGGAGGGGATTGCCCGCTGTTGTCCAAAGATGACATCACCCAAGCCGCAGATTGCCTGCGTCAATTTGACGTCGTTCTCGGCCCTGCGTGCGATGGCGGCTATTATCTGATTGGGATCGCCGGACCATGGCGTCCCGAATTAGAAACAATCTTCCGGGAGATCCCATGGAGTACCGAGCAGGTACTCTCAATCACACGGCAGAAGCTAGTGCAAGCGAACCAAACAGTGGCAGAGCTCGAGCCCCGTGAGGACATCGACACCGAACGGGAACTTGTCCACCTACTGCAGTCCCGGACTAAGGATCAACGCATGACAGGAAGCGAGCACGAGGATTTCTTTTTGGCCATCCAATCCATCCTCGAAAAATCCGCTTCGTCCGACTCGAGGAATCGATGAACAAATCCACCACAGTTGTCGGCGCAGGTGCGATCGGCCTCAGCACCGCATGGGAACTCGCTCAACGAGGGTTCAACGTTACCGTCATCGACAAGAGCGTCACTGGTAGGGGTACGTCTTGGGCTGGGGCAGGCATTTTACCACCAGCCAATCTGAGAAATTCATTTGACCCAATCGATCGCTTGCGTGGCCTGAGCCACCATTTATTCCCTGAATGGGCAGAAAAGCTGAAAACCAATACCGGAATCGATCCGGGGCTACAACGTTGTGGTGGTCTTTATCTGGCGGAAACAGCCGGCGAAATCGCGGCCATGTCCGGGATGACCGAATACTGGCAGGAGATGGAAATTGATTGCAAGCAGCTGACATCAAATGAAATCATTGGCCAAGAAGCGGCACTCGCGGACTGGTGGCGGCACACCAATAACGCCGCAGCGTGGCATGTACCTGATGAATATCAATTGCGATCGCCAAATTACCTTGCTGCTCTCAAAACGGCATGCCACCAATTAGGAGTTACTTTTCTTGAAAACACCAATGTGACCGACATCCGCTACCTAGGTGGACGAGCCGAAATTCAGTACGAGGGTAACTGGCACACCACTGACGGTATCGTTCTTACGACCGGCGTTTGGACTGGACAACTTGCAGCATCACTGGACCTGGAATTGAGCATTGTTCCGATTCGTGGTCAAATTTTGCTGCTCAAGACATCGAGGCCTCTGATTCGAAATATCATCAACATGGGGCAGCGGTACGTGCTTGCTCGCGAAGATGGCCACACATTGATTGGCTCGAACGAGGAAGAAATCGGTTTCGAGCTGGGAACGACAGACTCAGTGCTGAAATCTCTGCTGGACTTTGCCACCCATTTGCTGCCAGACTTAAAAGCAGCCGAACATGTCAAATCCTGGTCCGGACTGCGGCCAATGACATTCGACGGTTTTCCGATGATTGGCCCTGTACCGGGTGTCGAGAATCTTTATGTTGCTGCGGGTCACCACCGCAGTGGCTTGCACCTTTCACCGGGGACCGCCGTACTGATTGCCGATATGTTGAGCCAAGTAAAACCACAAATCCCGATCGACGCCTTCCAGATTCGCACACAAAAACGTAACCACGACGTTCGATCCTACACCACAACATGAACAACAATCCGAAAACTGATAGGGACATGACACTGGATCCTCCAGGATCCATTGCGATTGTGGGTGCTGGCACACACGGGATCGAAGCTGGTCTCTACGGGCGTTTTCTTGGCTACGACGTGACGATTTTGGAACGTGGGGCGATCGGAAACAACATGCGAAATGCGAGCGATGCTGATTTAATTATTCTGCCCGACCAATGCCTCTCACCACTCGCTTTGTCTGCCGTAGCGACTCAGCATGCAGCAGAAAATCCCGGCAGTTCACCGCGAGTGCACCCGACCACAGTTTCAGCATGGATCGAGGAGGGATTGATTCCCTTATCGAAATCAGACTTGTTACGTGGCCGCATCAAAACGGAACACTTGGTTACCAGCATCGATGCTGTACCAATTGAGCTTGAAAACGAGTCCGAGGATGCATCTGACTACCCCGCGGACTTCCAACTCCGCTTTACTGATTCAGACGGAACCGAAGACACCTTACGTGTGGAAGCTGTTTTGATTGCGACTGGCAGCCAATGCGACATCGAATTCAAGTTTCCGTTGCCGTGTCCGTATCTACACCGCATTGAATCTACCTCGCCTGACGATGCTGCTGGCCTGCTTGGCGGTCGAAGTAAAATTGTAGAAATCTACTCACAGTTGGCAGGTCGGGAAAATCTTGATTTATACCGTCCGCCGAGAGTATGAATCTTGTCGGTTATACCGATCATATTAGCTGTGTTTATCAGGTCACACCGGTAAGCCAGCGATTCTTTTCTGCCTGCCGCGACGATACGCCCAATGTGTCCTAGCATTACGTGACGCAGGTCGGATCAATCCACTTGGAATTGCCTGCCCACGTCATGCGTATCCGCCTTTTTGGGACTGTCGTCCCTACTGCAGGGCATTCACGCGGCTCGGGGGTAACTTCATGATCAAACTGACTCGACTGGATGGCGAACCATTTGTCCTTAACGCGGACTTGATTCGTTACATCGAACGCCGGCCTGACACCTTCATCACGCTCATCAGCGGTGAGCGACTCGTCGTTTGTGAAACAATGGAGGTGGTAATTGAGCGTGCTGTGCAGTACCAGCAGCAGAAACACTTCATGCCCATGCCAACCGCAAGCTTTACGACGGCCACGGTTCCTACGCCCGCCACGAACTGATCATCGCAGATACAAAACATGGACATTGCCAGTATCGTCGGCCTGATTTTAGCGGTCGGCCTCATTATCGCCTCCATCATGCTGGGTGAAGCTCCCTTCACTGCCTTCTTGGATCTTCCTTCCTTGTTGGTCGTGTTCGGTGGTGCTGTTGCCGCAGCCATGATCTGCTTTCCGCTTCACAGCATGCTGAGGGCACCCATGATCGCGCTCAAAGTGCTGATGAATAAGAACGAAGATCGAATTGGGTTGATCAACCAAATCGTCGAACTCGCTGAAACAGCCCGTCGTGATGGACTTCTGGCACTGGAATCGAAAGTGCTGGAAATTGATAACCCTTTGGTGAAAACCGGTATCCAAATGGCCGTGGACGGAAGCACTCCTGATGTTGTCGAAGAAGTACTGAGAACAGAAATCGAGGCAATCGCCAGCCGCCATCGTGAAGGCAAAAGCATCATGGACCAGCTGGGAAGATTTGCACCAGCCTACGGAATGATCGGAACCCTAATTGGGTTGATCATGATGCTGCAGGACATGAGCGATCCCAGCGGAATCGGCAAGGGCATGGCTGTTGCTCTGATCACAACTTTGTACGGAGCCATCATCGCAAACGTATTCTTCAGCCCCTTTGCGGAAAAACTGGGACTGATGAGCCGTAACGAAATGGTCAGTTTCGAAATTGCAATACGCGGCGTCATGGCAATTCAATCGGGTGAAAGCCCACGTGCCATCGATCAAAAACTAAGGACCTTTCTACCTCCAAAACAGCGTGATCTGGAGTAGGCAATGAACGACGAACCTGACGAAATCGGAATTCCGGAATGGGTGGTCACATTTGGTGACATGATGAGCCTATTGCTGACCTTCTTCATCATGCTTGTTTCGCTTAGCGAGATCAAAGATGACGAAACCTATCAAAAACTTGTAGACTCCGTTCAACGTGAGTTCGGCTATTCGCGTTCATCCGAGTCACTTTCACCCGGCAACAAACGACCACGCAAAACCGAATACACGCCTCTGGCAACCACTGGTCGAGCCAAACGAAAAGACACTACGAAAGGCGGCGGTCCGATCAAAGCTCCAACGGGGGAAGAACCTCGCGTACGCATTGTGCGCCCTGGACAGCTAACAGCGGTAGGCTCCGTGATCTTCTTTCAAATCGGGAAAGCATCACTTTCACCGGCAGCACGATTCGAGATCAAGCAACTCGCAGACAAGCTGCGTGGAAAGCCACAGAAAATTGAAATTCGCGGACATGTGTCGCCCGCGTACGCAAACCGCGTCGATGATACCAAACTAACCATACAACTCGGCTTTGAGCGTGCACTGAATGTGAGACAAGCACTAGTCAATGAGGAAGGTATCAATCCAAAGAGGTGCCGTGTTGCATCCGTGGGAGACAGCGAACCGGTTGATACATCAGCATCTGGTGATTCAAGCATTCCAAATCCTAGAGTCGAAGTATTCATGCTGAATGAATCCTTTGCAGACCCAAACGAGCGTGATTCCCAGAGAACGCCTACCACCGCCAATGATGCAACAAACGAGAAAAAATAATGGCTGATGACGAACAACAAACAGAAGAAACCACATCCGCTGCCAGTGGCCTGGGTGGCCGCGGCATGATTATCGCATTCGTTTCCGTCGTAATTCTCATGGAAACAGCAATGTTTTTCTTTTTCATCCCTAGCGCTGATGAAGTCAGTGCTTTGGCGGAGGAGCGTTTAGTCGCATCAATCCAAAAGGGTGAAAACGATGCTGAAAAGAAAATCAAAGACGAAAATCAGATAAAGGAATGCACGATCGGGAAGTTCGGCGAAACCTTCAGTCCCCAAGACACGGAACTGACATATCGGGTTGAAATTGATGTCTATGGCTTGGTGAAGGAAAAGTTTGCCGATGACTTCCAAATCGAGTTCAAAGAGAAAGAAGGTCGGCTGAGAACGGCAATTCGCAGAAAAATCCGCAATAGTGACCTCGAAGAGCTCAGCAAGAACAATTTGGGCTTGCTAGAACGACGCATTTTGACGGAATGTAACCATCTCTTGAACGAAGATCTGCTGATGGGTGTCGGCTTTACCAGTTATCAACTCATCGAACAGTAATCCAATCACGCAGCCTGATTCCGTGAAACAGGCGCGGGAAACATTCCTGCATCAATTCAAGTCCATGGAAGGACGACGCTGTGGCTGATCCAAACGACGAATCGACACAAGCTGATGCAACCGATGAAGTTGCTGCCGAAGATAGCACAGCCACTCAAGGCGGTCCTGTCTCCGACGATTCAGCAAAAGATGGCAGTGACGTGCAAACGGCAGACATCGAGAAATTGCTTGATCAGGCAACCGAGTCTCTGGAGAAGGCAACGGGCGAAACAGCTACGGCTGACCCCACTCCAGCCCCCTTCGATCTCAACGATCTGTCTCCCACAGAAGAAACTTCGGAACGACAGCCCATCGATTTGCTCGGGGAAGTCGAAATGGACCTCCGAATTGAATTGGGGCGAACCCAAATGTGTCTCGATGAAGTACTGCAGCTCCGCGGCGGATCAGTTGTAGCACTCGATAAATTAGCGGGGGATCCTGTTGACGTTTTCGTCAATGGTCGACTAATTGCCCGAGGAGAAGTCTTGGTCATGAACGACAATTTCTGTATACGAGTGACTGAACTGGTGGGCGCTTAGGCTCACTAGCCAGCGTTTTACAAGATCATCAGACTGCATCCCCACCTTGCGGAATTGACCGTCATGAAGAAGTTGCTTTACCCTGCCTTGGCCGCAGTTTTATGTGTCAGCGTTTCTTCAAGCTATGTGCCAGGGCAGGAAGGTGCCAATCTGATCCGTGGGCGAGGCATCGCAAAAACGGTCGCCACCGATTCGATGCGTGCTCCGGCAACAAACGCAATGCCGTCAGAAAGAGCACCCAGGAACAGGCTGGCAGGAAACACTTCTTTGACCAGTCCGAAGCAATCAGTGGCACAAACCTTCCCCAGCCTGATGCCAAACTCAGGTCCCAATGACCAATCCAGTCCTGACAGCAAACCAAAATCAGGTTCCACCAGCCCGCTGATTACCGTCAGTTCAAGTTTGGCTGTTGTACTTGGCTTGTTCGCCGCCTTGATTTGGGCCACCCGGAAATTTGGTGCACGAGGAAGTAACAACAAGAACATTCCCAAGGAGATTTTCCAAACACTGGGGAGCACCTCTATTGACCCACGTACGCAAGTTTCGCTGCTTCGATGTGGTCAGAGAATTCTCATCCTTGCACGAACCAACAATGGCGTGCATCCGCTGGGAGAAATCACCGATAAGGATGAGGTCAGTCATCTGATCGCGACCTGCACCGGTGACTCTAAGCAGGAATTCCATAATGCGTTGGCATCCCTTGAATCAGAACCCGCAGGATCTGGTTACATCGGCAGGCAACCCGAACCAGCGGCCGCTCGCTCACGCGGACGGCTTTTCGCGAGTGCTTAAGCGACGTCATCACCACCACACTGAACACCCTCTATCTCAAGCAGATCATGCTACGACTTAGGTAGCATTCCGAGTCGGCTCAGCCACTCCTGACACAGCCCGGGCCACTGCGATGCACCGGGCAACTGCCGGGCCAACCCCACACCGTGCCTTCCTTTCGGAAAGACATGCAATTCCGACGGCACACTATTTTTCTGTAAGGCCAAGTAGTACTGCAAGCTGTTCTCCACCGGCACCACTTTGTCCTCAGCAGTGTGAAAGATAAAGGTTGGAGGCGTGTCATTTGTCACTTGGCGTTCATTTGACAATTCCTCAACTAATTTTGGATCAGGATTTGCACCAATCAAATTCTGCTGGCTTCCGCGATGGGTATAGGGTTTGTCAAAGGCAATGACCGGATAACAGAGAATTGAGAAATCCGGACGGGATGGAACTCTTTCAATGGGATCTTTGGCTGTCGAGTTAGCATCGAGAAAATGGGTCGAAACGGTCGAACACAAATGCCCACCTGCTGAGAAACCAATCACACCCACTCGCTCAGGATCAATATTCAATTCCTTCGCCCTTGCCCGTAGCGTTTGGATAGCACGCTGAGCATCCTGCATGGGGCTAGGATGCCCGTACCCCTTGCCGTCATTTCCCCTGCCACGAAGCCGATAGGTACAGATAGCAGACTGGATTCCCATCGCGGCAAACCAATCAGCAAATTGGTAACCCTCATGCCCCATGGCATGTCCGTGGTAACCGCCTCCGGGCAAGATCACAACGGCAGCCGTAGGGACCTCCGACGCAACTTGCGTGATGATCAGTTGCGGAAGATCTCCATCCGCCTTGCCCCCTGCATTCGGTGCCCCATTTGGCCACAACAACTCCGTTGTACGGTGAGTGGTTTCGGGGTTCGCATCCTGCGCCCAAACAGGTGTCGCAATCAGGATTGCCAGTGGCAGGAAAAAAAGACTGGCTAAGGACCTTCGGTTCATCTCAAACAACCTCTCGAGAGTAACAAACAGCAACTTGTTGACCGCTGTATTTTAAACGATAAGCCAGCCGCATGATGCACACTGATTGCCCGGAAGCTATTTTCTAACGCAACGCGTAACGACAAATAACTCACGGACCCTCTTGCAGTCGTACCGGACCTGCACTGCGATGCAAAACAAGCAGAGTAGTCGCTCAGATTTCGTCCCACCTGCCAAAAACGTGGGGAAAAGCTTAGGCTGCTTCGGATCATCACCTCGCAAGAGATTGCAAAGCACATGTCACCATGGATTTAAGTCGTCTTGTCAAGCTCCGTGTTCAGCACTGAAACTCCTGCCCTCACCACTAGCCAAAGGCTGAGTTGGAAGCTGTCTCTGTGGCGTGCCATTTTGAGTACTGCTCTAGGCGAACGTCTCGTTTATCGAGGTGATTTCGCTTTGGGTACATTAATGCGTTTCCTACCCATCGTGACTCAGATATTCCTTTGGTATGCAATTTTCGACTCCATTGAGGCGTCCCAAGGAGGCAAGCTTGAAAGCACTGAGATTCGCGGGTTCCATTTCACAGACATCGTTGCGTACTATCTGCTTACGATGGTCGCCCGAGCATTCTCTAGCATGCCAGGCTTGGCTTCCGGAATCGCCCGCGAGATCAGAGATGGAGAAATCAAGCGATACTTGATTCAGCCCATTGACCTGATTAGCTTTCTGCTGCTCACTCGAATCGCCCACAAAATGGCGTATTATGCCATTGCCATTTTACCTTTTGCGCTCGTGTTTTTTCTGTGCCGCGACTACTTCGCTTCCGGTTGGCCTTCATGGCCCGTGCTAGTCGCATTCGCAGGTTCGCTTGCCATGGGATTTCTCATTGGCTTTTTCCTCGAAGCCGCGATCGGCATGATCGGATTTTGGTTCCTGGAAGTATCGTCGCTTCTTTTCGTCTACATGCTGTTCAGTTTTTTTCTATCTGGGCATATGTTTCCATTGACCATGTTGCCGGACAATGTGGGAACGTTTGTTAATCTGCTGCCGTTCAAATATCTAGCGTATTTTCCTGCGGCTATTTTTCTTGGCAAGATTCCAGAAGAGGATCTGCCAATGGAGCTTGCCATTGAAGCTTGCTGGCTGACCTTCTTCATCATCGTCTGCCGAATTGCTTATGCTCGCGGCGTACGACGTTACAGCGGCTTTGGGGGTTAAATATGGAACGAGAGCCTCGATCCGATCAGACAAAGTACTGGAAGGTTTTTTTAACCTTTGCTCGCAATAGTCTCGTTCGAGACATGACATTCCGCACAAACTTTGTGTTGCAATGCATCAGCAGCCTTGGCTGGACCCTGATGAACGTGGGTTTTTATCTCATCATTTTTCAGTACACCACATCGATTGGCGCTGACAGTGGTTGGGATCGCGACAAGTTTTTCCTATTCATTGCCACGACCTGGTTCATCAACAGCCTCGTGCAGGCCTTCTTCATGCCCAATGCGGAAGAGTTCAGTGAGTTGATCCGCACGGGAGGCCTCGACTTTGCTCTCTTGAAACCAATTGATACTCAGTTTCTGATCTCTTTCCGACGAGTTGATTGGAGTGCGCTGTCCAACTTTGCCGCAGGCTTCATCATTGCCTTGATCGCTTTGTACTCTCTCGCAACTCGCCAAGTTGATCCAATGACACCTAGCGTTCTGTCAATTTTACTCTACATCTTTTTCGTGGCGTGCGGTGTTGCCATCATGTACTCGTTGATGATTTGCCTGAGTGCCACCAGCATCTGGCTGGGACGTAATCAAACACTGTACAACTTCTGGTTCTACATAACGAATTTCAGTCGTTATCCGATGGAGATCTATAATCGTGGTTGGGGCAGACCGCTGTACGGATTCTTCACTTTTATCATCCCTGTGCTGTTAGTAGTAAACATTCCTGCACGAATTCTTGCCAAACCAATCAGCCCTCAAACATGGGAAGATCAACTGCTCATCGTTTGGGGCTTGGTAGCAACACTGCTGAGTCTTTGGATTAGCCGCTGGGTATTCAAACGCGCACTTCTCAGCTACCGAAGCGCAAGCTCTTGATGGGCCATCGCCTGCGTTTTATTGCAGCAGGCAGCATCACCCGACAGCAAGATCATCCAAAGTCGCGGCAAAATAACTGCTGCATCTGACGCGTGTGAACCATTGCTCAACCTCGGATTTCCTTGCTCACTTGCCGCTGGAGGCTTTCCATTTGAGCACCGCCGGCAGCGACTCAAGTCCTGCCGAGTTGATTGCAAAAACACGATACTCACAGGGCTTGGGAGACAGAGGATTCAGGTCAGTAAATTGCATTAAGGCGAGAGGCTGAGCCGGCGTCCCTGAGTAGTTCATCACCTGAAAGATGGGGCGTCCATAGCGAGTTTTCGGCTCTTCTGGCAACTGAGCAATCGTTTCACCATTTCGCTCAATTCGAAATCCACCCAGTCCGCTTTCGAAGTCCGCATCCGCTTTCCATGTAAGCACTGTGCTATCACCATCCTTTCGCGCGACTAATGAATGAGGAGCAGCTGGTGCTGACGAATCCGGTAAATTTCCCAAACGCAAGAAGGTGGACCAACGGGATGCGAACAGCTCATCAGGTAACCACGAAGCGACTTGTTTTTCACCGGGGTAATCATCTGAAGAAAAAACTTCACCTGACTCCGAACCAAACCATGAACGTGACATATCAATGGGCCGCAATTCCGTTGGAGCAGTGTTGTCATCAGATAGCCGCAGTCTCAGACAACTATCAAAGAATGGGATCGCCAGGTAACGCGAATCTCCACACTCATGACCTGTATTTGGATCTGGAGCGATCCCAAACGGCGCACCGGACAGCCGATACGCAGTCTTCATCGCGTGCAAACCATCCCAAGCACGATGAAACCTTTCGTGAGTGCGTTCTTTAGCCCCCGGGCACGCCATGACAGGCACGTGATAAATGTTTGATTTCAACTCTGGTGCTTTCACCTCACCTTGAGTCCAGTAACCAAATGCCGTGCCTGATTGCAGCCAGATCGCAACGATGCGTTCGGGATGCATGGTCTGCATCAAACTTGCCCAGAATCCACCGCCGGAATGCCCCCACAGACACCATGGCACCTGATTCAATTCGGCATGTCCTGTCTCTTCGGCAAATTTACTCAATGCGTGCAAAAATCGCTCACCCGACCCATTTCTTGGATCACACCACAAACGGCAACTACTACCAGCTCGCCCCTCATAGGAAGAACCAAGTAGAGCGCAATCCCATTTCTTTGCCAGCTCACGCCAGTGCAAATCACAAACTGCGGTCAGACCTGCATTGGAGGCGCCAGGACCACAGCCATGTTGATGGACGATCACCCCTCGTATCTGGTCAACTCCGGGTGGCAGCCAGAGATCAAAGTCCACAAACAACTCCAATTCACCCGGCAGGCTGGAAGCTGGAAAAAAACAACGATAAACATCGTCGTACCCGGCTCTCGAAGCATCCTGATGACGCAGTACACGTGCAGCAATCTGCTTCTCGATGTCGGCTGCGATCTTCTGAGCTTCCTTCATTGGTAATCCCGGCTTCATGCCGGGGCGATCGTGTCCCACATGGCTTAACCAGGCTGCGTGCATGAGTTTTTGCCGGCGATCAATTAACGCTTTGAGAGATTCATCTGCTTCAATCTGATCAGCTACACCCCAAGCTTTCAGCACAGCATCGGCGAGAACCGTATGTCCTTCATGATTCACGTGAACGCCATCAGGAGACATTGAGAACTGGGGATTTGTTCTTCGCTTTGCTTTGACATAGTTCGAAACTGCTGAATGAAGATCAATCACGAGTTCCACCTCGTCTTTCTGCTGAAGGATCCAGGCAGCATAAATCGCCATCACAGCGTCATAGTCTTCGTAAATCTCTTTCCATGAGTACTGTTTTTCACCAATTGGCAACAGTTTGCCTTGCTGTTTCAGCGGCAGGGAATCAAATGCCGGCGGGGTCATCAAAACCAGCTTTGCATCGGCATCCTTTACTTTGGCGATGATCTGCTGAATGCCCGCCTGATAGACGGCGAAGCGTTCTTCTGAAAACGGATGATAAATCCCATCGTTCATTCCGTAGCACGCTACCACGACGTCCGGCTGCGTTTTCTTCAAAGCAGCATCAATTCTTGAGTGGACATTTGGCCGAGGGAACGGATGCTCCGGCTCTGACAAACCACTGCAAGTCTCACTCGGCAACCCCAGATTGATCAAGGTGCCATTGTGACCATGAAGACGCAATTGTGTTTCAACCAGAGAAATATAATCGCCAGCATGAGTGATTGAATCACCCAAAAAAAGGATGCGTTCTGCTGCAATCGGTACTTCATCTTCAGCAGCACAGAGAGGTGCGGATAAACCAAGCACCACCAGAGATCCAAGCATTACAAGAATGCTACGGACCAACCTAATTAAAAATCGCATTTTGTTACCCAATCGCAATAACACACTTTCATCGTTTCAAGAACTCAATTCACATCAAGCGCCGATGCCAGCCAGCCACAACAGCAAGCCAATGACTAAAGCACACACAACGCACGAAATCAAAAAACCTGTCACATCCATTTTCGTGGGATAAACAAATTCCCAGTCGGAATTCGGAAACAGTTTGCGACTTATGGTTGAAGAAGGATCCCGATAGGCAGCTTCCAACGCTTCGTTATCGGCCGTTGGATCAGACTGCACTGGGGTTTTCATCTTTGCAAAGTATCTGTCCAAAATCGCCTCACTGCCGCGCGGTGTGACGAGGCTGAGAAAGAAGAGAACGGCAAATGGCAGTAACAGCCGGATTGGCAACCGGAGTGTCTCCAATGTTGCCTTGTTCGCATTCGAAAGATCAATCCCCATCAGACCATAAAGAAGGAAATCAATTTTCAGAGATCCTTCACCTCTCTGCTTCCCAACCCATCGTTCGGTCTTAACCAGCATGCCCGCCTCTTTCGTGTCACTTACCAACTCTTTTGACAGTGGACCGATCGGAACGAGTTTCGTCCAGTAAATCGATTGCCCCCCACTCTTGATGACAATTTCAATTGGCTCACCCACAGTTGCAAAAGGCGGCTCTGGGCCGAGGTCAGCAAGTTCCTCCTCGAGCTGGCTCCTGCTTTCACTATCCGCACTAGTAGCGATCTGTTCCTTCAATTCACCTCCCGCTGCGACCCATGCCTCGTGCCTGGCGATATCGGATTCCGTCGCTGGGCGCACAAGTGTTTTTGTTACCAAATTTGTTGTGGTCGCAAGTTTCTGGTTTGTGCTCAAGTCTGCCAGTCTCGGCACAATGACTGGAAGAACGAAGAACAGCATCAAGGATGTAGCAATCGTCCCCCACACAGCAAATTGATTCACTCGCCTCCAGTACATTCCCAACCAGAATGGTGCTGCAAACAGGATGGGTAATTCGATCGCCATTTTGAATTGACCAAAAACATCGGCATAAGTGAGCGATATAAACGCAGCACCGACAATGATCACCAATCCTGTCATCCTGCCAACTTGGACGTATTTCTTTTCATCTGCAGTTGAGTTGATATAAGGCGCATAGACATTCCGAACCACCAAGGCCGAGGTCACGATCATGTAGGTATCTGCCGAGCTCATCATGGCTGCCAACAGACATGCCAACATCAACCCCACCAATCCCAGATTCATGGGACCCAATATCTCGCGTGCCGCAACTCCCCACACCCGATCCGGGTCAGCAGCAATTTCCGCACTCCCCGCCAACAGTGCCAGCGCGATCAATGCCGTCAAAGCCCAACCCACAGTACACAGCCGCTTTAGAAAGTTACCGACGACCAAGCCGATACGGGCCTCTTTTTCTGTCTTGGCCGAACCACCTCCTGTAGCGATGAAGTGTGGTTGCACAACAACGCCAACGATACTGATCAAGGAAAGCGAGATGATAAATGGCAGCGGAAACTCACCGCTGCTTGGCCCAGAGAACAAACTGAAACAATCAGCAGATACACGTTCATGCATAATTCGGAAACCATCCATCAGCCCCTGCTCGCCGGGACCACCAAATGTCTCTGCGATCGCCCACAAACCGTAGGGAATTAAGAGCACTGACAGGATGATGATGAACAGGCCCTGAATGAGATCAGTCCAATACGCTGCGGCCAATCCACCCAGCACACCATATAAAATGACAACGCCAGCAATCACAGGAATCAACGTGTACTTCAATTCATAGCCGAATAGTCCCACGTCAAAGCCAAGCAGTGGCGCTGAGAATTTCGCAACAGCCGAGAACATCGTCGACAGGTAAAACATGTAGAAGACGATGGCAAACAGCGTATAGGCGACTCCCATCGATCGTGATTCATAGCGCTCAACAAACCAATCACCCAAGGTCAGGTGGCGCATTCGGCGGTACCAAACCGCAGTGATCCAATAAATGGGAGTCACAAACAACCACATCAAGGCTGACCAAACACCACTCAGACCGCTTGTCCACGCGGTCTTCCCCACCATCACCGGTTCATGAGCGCCCGTACCGGCTCCAAACGCCGCAAAGGTCTGCAGCAGCTTTCCAAAGCCACGCCCCCCCATGAAATAGTCTTCCTGGTCCTTCACACGTTTCATCGCCCACAATCCGATAGCGATCATTCCCACGAAATACAGGACCAAGACGATGTAATCGATCAGTTGCATAGCGAATCTGTTGGCTGGACCCCAACGAAAGGGGCAAGAAGTGGAAGTACGAGGCTGGTCAAACGGCGTGTATTTTAGTGACAAATGGTCCGTGGATGCGGCGGTGCAGCAGATTTACCAGCGAAACAGACCGTATTCCAAGACCTCAAAACGTTAAAAAACCATGAGTTCGCAAAGGTTTGATGCGTGAGTGGTTGTAGGAACAGTTGCTCCCCACTAACAATTACGCATGCCAACCCAACCCAGCCGTGACCGTTTTTCTGAATATCGCCAAACTGTTCGTGACCGAAATGCGAGCGGTCAGCGGCCGCAAAGTCATGGCCACAGCGAACGCAACCCAAAAAAACTCGGCGAACGGGATCGAAAATTCTGGGAACTGTTTTCACAGTTTTTGGCCCTCACTGCGAAACACCGCGGACAGATTTTCGTAGCATTAGCCTTGCTGACAATCGGCATTGTGCTTCGCCTGATTCCCCCCCTAGGGACGAAACTTGCGATTGACTCAGCGTTAACCACGCCTCCAAAGAAATTGCCTATTTGGCTACAGACCCTGCCACTTCCGACTGATCCTATGAACCTGCTGCTAACTATCGCGGGACTAGTGGTTGTCGTCACTATCATTTCCACCATCGTCCATCTCTGCAGTCGGTGGATTGCGACCAAAGCGGTGAACCAGACCCAGGTCAATGTCCGCCGTCGTGTATTCGAACATGCGGTCAAACTGCCGCTGAACAACGTCTACGACATGAAGAGTGGCGGTGTTGCAAGTTTGATACGTGAAGACGCTGGTGGGGTCGCTGATCTGATTTTCAGCATGCTCTACAACCCATGGCGAGCAATCATTCAATTTGTCGGGAGCCTCATCATACTGATGCTTGTCGATTGGAAATTAATGGTCGGCGGGTTGCTGCTGCTACCGATCGTCTGGGTAACCCATCGCACATGGATCAATCGCATCCGTCCACTCTATCGCGACATTCGAAAGCAACGTCAGCGGATTGATGGCAATGCAACCGAAACGTTTAGCGGCATTCGTGTCGTCCGAACTTTTTCCCAAAGCCGCAATGAATCATCTCGCTTTGTTCGTGAGGGTGACTTTCTTGTGCGACAACAGCTTTTCACGTGGTGGTGGACTCGGATTATCGAGACCATTTGGGAAGTCGTCGTGCCTCTCGCATCGACTGGATTATTACTTTATGGCGGCTACCAGATCATTTACAACGAACTGACACTCGGCGATCTGATGATGTTTCTCGTTTACCT
>CAXGRW010000001.1:0-43149 GCA_964012125.1 uncultured Rhodopirellula sp. | reverse complement strand
GTACCGCGTAACTTCGCAGTTTCCGATGTTACCGGGACTGTGCATCAGAATGACCGACAAAAAATCGAACGATCAATTCCATGAAGAACATGAATGCGTGCCGCACCTACTGCGAAGCCGCACCTACTGCAAAGCCGTGTTGAGATATCGCTCGGACTGCTGACTAAAAACAACACAGCAGACCATGCGTCGATCGACTTACTTCTTTTTTTCACCGTGAAAAGTATGCTTCCGCAAACGCGGACAATACTTCTTAACGCGAAGCTTTTCTCCGCCAGGCTTTCTCCTGACCGAATAGTTGTAATCGCCGCACTCCTCGCACACGAGAAAAATCGTTTCAGCTTTCTTCTTACTTCTGGCCATCGGGAGGGCTCGGTTTGTCGGCTAATTTGGGCAATATGGAAATTTCGAGTGGCGATTATTGCAGTAGAAGGGCTATTTCGGCAAGTAGAAATGGCCCGGTTAGCGACGTTTCTTGGGTCAGCTTCACAGAAAACCCTCAGGATGACCGTCGAAAAAGACAGAAGAACGTTGAAAAACCGATATTCACCACGTCCCAGCTACTGCTGAAGAGCAAAAAGCACCAGATTTGCGACGATTTTGGCCGCATCCTCAGTGTTGTACCCGGGACATTGGATTGAATTCGGGCTTTCCAAGGCACAACTCAAGTCCAACGGTGAAAAAAAGACTGCTGCCAAGTCGTCCACCATGGCAAATTCCAGGTCAGGCTGGCCCGTTCGACGCGATCCTTGGTTGCCCCCACCAGCAGGTGTTCGAATCGTCACATTACGAAGATCAAACCCACCGGTTGCCCGGATTGCGGGGTGATTTCCTGGCATTGCCTGCAGCGGCGCATCAGGAAGTGTTTTCGCCATTTCCCGACGAAATGCGTCGCTAAAAGCCTTACTGCCACAAACAGCAGATCCCAAAATGATCCCGCCACTCTGCACATAATCGCGAAGCCGTTTGCGCTCGGTTTCGTTCCAGCTGAAATCTGTACGCCCATGAATCCAAAGAAACGGGACATCATTTAATTGCTGAGAATCGAGACTAACCGGCTGGGGGGGGGAGGCGAGCGAGATTGGTATGCGAGCCGCGATCAAAGCCATCGCATTGGGAAGTGCACGGCGAGCCTCTTGCCCACCCGCGTCGAGCGATAGCATGGCTACCTGCACCACATCTCGCGGTGCATCACCAGCCGGTCCCTCTGGCAGAATAGTCCTTTGCTCGAGTTTGTCTTTCAATTCACGGCCGGTGGCATAGGCAATCAGGTTTTCCCCGATACGAATTCCAGCCTGGACCTGCTCTCGCAGTTGCTCTCCGCCACGATCTCGGTGGAATAGGAGGTCACCATATTCCCAGCGGCAAGACAAACTTTGGGGCACATAAAAAACGGCCGTACGGCAACATGCTTGGACGCCATACACCCAAAAGTCAGGACCAATCACAGTCGGATCGACTTTATGCTGAGCTGACCAGATGGGATGCCCGGGAGGCAGCCGCTCCAAACCCGCTCCCTCAAACCAGCTCTGGCATAGCTGATTCACACTGCGTTCAAAACCACTCGCATCTCCACATCCGTCTCCGCCTTCAGCTTCAAAGAGGATGCAGCCACCCTGGTCCACGTACTCCTTGAGCCGCTCAGATAATTTGTCGGTCATGGGTATCGCCTCCGTGCCACTCATGACGAGGACAGGAGCCTGCAGCAGGTCTTCCAAAGTCGCATTGTTAGCATCAATGGTCTGCCACGTAAGATCACGACCCCAGTCACTTTCGACATGCCGAACGAGTTGACGCAAGCCATCTGGGTGTTGGTTCCACTGATCTTGAACCTCAGGACCTCCATACTGGAGCCGACCGGCGACGACCTGTCGCTTTCCTTTGCTGAGAAACAGCAACGCAAAAGAAGTGGCAACATTACTACTTTCCATCGCTCCCACATTGGACCAGTATCCCTGAAATTCGTCTTGGATACCGATCAGATATTCCGCCCCCTCACGATACCAGTCATGGTCCCCAATGAATCGACGTCCAGACAATCGACCAACACGTTCCAACGCGTACAGATAGTAAAACTTGGTCATGGAATCCCCGCCAGGATTCACTTGCAGCGTAAAGTTTCTACCGAGCCATTGGATTCCATTTTCAATCGCCTGTTCATCTGTAGTGCTGCCCCCGCAACACTGGATCCGGTTTCCAGCAGCATCAGAATCCAGACGACTACCTGCGATGATGACCGATGCAATGCCTGCACAAGTCATGCTTCCCGAGGTTCGCCGACCGCTGCCATACGCCCATCCACCATTGGATTGCTGACGATTGGTCCAATACCGGTGAGCGCGTTGAAACACCAAGGGATCGATTTTGATCCCGCGATCCTGAGCGGCACCGAGCGCCAACAATGCAAACTGCGAATTGGATGGATCCCCCCCGCCGCGCTGGCTTCCATAATCCCAGCTTCCAATCCGATCTTTCGGCCCCGCGGATTTCTGCCCTTTGACAAGCCATTCAACGTTTCGACGGATACGTGGCAGGTCCCCAGCGGCACCCATTTGGCAAAAAACGAGTGTCTGCAGCGCTGCTGAGTAGGTTTGATTGGGCTCGAATGTACGTAGATACCTCATTGCCCGGACAATATCAGGATCTTCCCGGGAAACCGCTGCATTCAGCATGGCCAAAGTACATAGGGCAGAGAGGCCACAGGACTGGCCGCCATATTCTTCCCAACCACCTCGAACATTTTGTGATTTGCGAAGATAGGCAATTCCACGAGTAATCGATCGCTGAACCGCCTTGGTATCGATATCTGCATGGGCTTGTTGGCGGGGGATCAGCACCAATCCGAGACAAATCAGGATAATCCAGAACTGGCCCCCCTTTCCCGCCATCTGCCCCAGCGGTCTAAGATAGCGGTAGCAGTCAGCAACGCAGATGTTTGTCATTGCAATACCCAGCGGCCTCAGTGCAACCCTGAAAAGCATTGGTCGTGTTTCCGCAAAGGATTGTTTCTTTTCCATCATGAGCGGTTCTCCTCCACCACCTCCACCAAATCAACCTACCCCCAAACAAACTTCAGCGGGCTCATCAGCCTCGCGGAATCTTGGGGATGTGTTGCGCGAATTCTCTGATCACCAGCAAACCATGCGATCAGAGTTAGCCAAGGTCATTGTTGGCCAAAGCGATACCATCGAACAACTACTGGCTGCCATCTTCACTCGCGGTCACTGCCTACTCGAGGGAGTCCCCGGGCTTGCAAAAACACTGATGGTCAGCACGCTTGCCGACATTCTCGACGTTTCCTTCAAGCGTGTCCAGTTTACACCTGACCTGATGCCCTCGGATATCACTGGAACGCAAGTTTTAGAAGAAGATGAACAGGGAAAACGAAGCTTTCGGTTCGTTGAAGGCCCGATCTTCACTAATATTCTGCTTGCCGATGAGATCAACCGAACACCTCCCAAAACGCAAGCCGCACTTTTGGAAGCAATGCAGGAACGCCAAGTCACGGTTGGTCGTGACACTTACAAGTTGCCCGCACCCTTCTTCACAATCGCAACCCAAAACCCAATCGAGCAGGAAGGAACCTATCCTCTTCCAGAAGCACAACTCGACCGTTTTATGTTCAACATCAAAGTCGGTTATCCCACTGCAGACGAAGAAGAGAAAATCCTGACCGCGACGACGCGTGGTGAGTCTGTGAAGGTCAACAAAGTGCTTACATCAAGGGCGATCCTGAACATTCAAAAATTGGTCTCCAGCATCGCAGTCAATCCCTACGTCATTAGCTATGCCGCGAAACTGGTTCGTGCAACCCGTCCGAAGGATCCCACCGCACCAGAATACGTTCAGGAACTGGTTGATTGGGGTGCAGGCCCCCGTGCCGGACAAAATCTGATCGCGGGTGCAAAAGCGATTGCTGCAATGGATGGGCGTTTCAGCATCGATCCCGATGACATCAAACGAATCGCCTTGCCAGTTTTGCGGCACCGTGTTGCTACCAACTTTCAAGCGCAAGCCGAAGGTATGGATACCGATGCCATTGTGATGCGATTATTGGAAGATATTAGCCCGCCTGAGCCGGAAAAACTCGCGCCGACAAAATAAAAACGCTTGCCCGGACCAATCTCCGAATGACAGCACTGCTTTCACCCGAATCGCTGCAACAGATCAAGCGTCTGGATCTGCGCGCACGCATGGTGGTGAGAGGATTTTTGCAGGGCCTGCACTCGAGCCCTTTCCACGGATTCTCAGTTCAGTTCAGTGAACATCGCCGGTACAACCGCGGCGATGACCCAAAGTTGATTGACTGGCTTGCATACGCAAAAACCGACAAGTATTTCATCAAACGCTTCGAGGCAGAAACCAACCTGACCGCCTATTTGGTGATCGACTTATCAAAGTCGATGGGATTCACCGAACAACAGACGATGAACAAGTTCGAGTATTGCACCTGCCTGGCAGCATCACTCACTTACCTGATGACCATGCAGCAGGACCCGGTGGGCTTGATCACTTTTGATGAAAAGATGCAGGCGCGACTGCCCGCCCGTAGTCGGCGGGGTCACATCGGCGATGTCCTGGGGCAGTTATCCAAATTGCAACCGACAGGTCAAACCGACTTGGCTGCCTGCATTATCCAGCTGGCAGCAATGCTGAAGCAACACTCCCTTGTAATTCTTTTCTCCGACCTGTTACCCACTACCGACGATGAAGGCGCCCCGGAAGAAATCATCTCCGCTTTGGCAAGGCTAAAGCACGGTGGGCATGATGTGATTGTGTTCCATGTCATGGACGAAGCCGAAGTTCATTTTCCGTACGAGGGTCCAGTACAGTTCGAAGACTCAGAGAGTGGCGAAACGGTTTCCGTAGACGCCACAGGTTTCCGGGACGACTACCTGCAACAAATCGAAGCTTTTCGAGATGCGTATCGCGAAGGCTGCAACAATCTGCGCGTCGACTATGTTCCTCTCGATACAAGCATGCCCTTTGACAAAGCGCTTACCGAATACCTGATCCAACGGCAGAGTCGTTTTTAGCAGCCTAGCAATTTAGCAGACAATCAATCCTGTCACCGGATGACATCCGGTGTACCACCAGCTGATTGATTCATTCTGCGTCTCTGACGGCAAGTCGTTGGGGACCATGCCTCAAGCCATTGAATTCCACCTCCACATACTGCCTGTAACTGCGACGCACCGTGACGTTTCTGAATGCAACTCTACTGTTCGGCTTGGCGGCAATCACCGTCCCGGTCGTGCTGCATTTAATCGCTCGGCGAGAGCCCCGAAAAGTAGTTTTTCCTTCGATACATTTTCTGACCAAACGCGTTGACTCCAACCGCAGTCGCTTGCGTGTTCGTCGCTGGTGGCTGCTGGCGCTGCGTATTCTTGCGGTAGCCATGCTTGCGATTGCCTTAGCAAGACCTGCGATTCACCAGTCTCTGTCCATCACTTGGCTGACGATCGGCATCTGTTCGCTTGTAAGCGTCGTCTTATTGTTGTTGGCAACGATTGCGATTTCACGCAGGCAGGCCAAAACCACAACGTATGGACTCGGCGTTGCGGGGATCCTGCTGTTATTGGTTGCATTGATTTGGGGATGCTATACCTATGCCTCAGGCCCAGCACCAACGATTGACTCGATCGAGCCAGTGGCCATCGCAATCATCTTGGATAACTCACCCTCGTCGTCATGGAAAACTCCAGATGACAACCGCATCACGAGGATGAAAGATGTCGCGACTTGGATGGTAACGCGTTTACCACGTACCAGTCGCGTTGCTATTCTCGATCGCTCCTCCCAAGTGGCGTCTTTCTCCATGGACACCGCCAATGCGATTTCTAAAATCGAACAGTTACAGCCGGTGGAAACAACCCAATCCATCACCTCGCGGCTAGATGCTGCAGCACGACTGGTACGCGAAAGTGAAATCCCCAATCGCCAGATCCTGCTATTGAGCGACTTGGCAAAGTCAACGTGGAACGATGCGATTGATGACAGCAGCATGCTGAGCTTGCTGGATTCCACGCCTACCATCTCACTGACCATTTTTGACACAGGAGACTTTGAAGGCTTCAACCGTTCGCTTTCCACTCCAAAACTCTCAGATCGAACACCACCGCGTGGCTCGCCCATTTCGATCTCAACAACACTGACATTCGAGTCGTTCAATGATATTGATACCGATTCCGTCACGGCAGACCTACAACTCTACCGAGCCGATGCCGCGTTGCCGGTCATTCGCAACGGAAACGTTGTTCTACCAGAGCTCGAAAGTGTCGATCGGACGAGTGTGCAGGTTACCAAGGGTGGATCAAGCGAACTGCTACTGACAATACCCGCACTTGAAACTGGTACACACCACGGACAAATCACTTTGGTAGGTGATGATGGTATCTCCATCGATGATCGTCGTTACTTCACTCTTGAAGTCTTGCCGCCATCCAGAGTACTGCTTGTCTGTGATGATCCGGATGAATCTCTGATCATCAGTCAAATCATGACAGCATCTGCCGGTTTGTCAGACGAAGAAGATGCAGAATTTCGGGTAGACCGAATCGGATTTACTGATCTCTCTGCAGTACGCCTCGCTGACTTCGAATCTATTCTGCTTCTCGATCCTCCTAAGGATGTTCTTGAGGACACGAGCATTGCAGACTACGTGACTGCCGGCGGTGGTGTATTTATCGCATTAGGCCCAGCCGTCAATGGTTCAAATATCGAGTCAAAATTCACTCCCACCTTGGTGCGACGTTGGCGAGTTCCCGATCCCGGTACCTTTTTTCAGATGAAAGCAGGTAGCAACCCAATCACTTCGGTGCTCGCCGACAACACGCCGTGGAGCGATTTTCGTGTGCAGCAGTACTGGCAACTGAAGACAACCGAACAAGATACGGTTCTGATCCAATACGCCGGCACAGAACATGCCGCGATGACATCACGAATTGTCCCCGGCAAATCAGGCAGTACCTCAGGGCGGATCCTTATACTCAGCACACCACTCCCAGGGCTGTCGAGTCAAACGCGAAATTGGAACGCACTCTTTGGGACTGATCCTTGGCCCGCTTGGTTGCTAACAAGACAAAGTATTGAGTACCTGACACAGCGTGGAAGTGATGAGTCCATGTTGCTTGTCGGTCAGCCCAAAGTAATCGCCGCAGACCAAGCCAACCAAAACAGTGACTCCGAGGGAATCAGGAATGATTTAGGCCTGACACAGAAAATCCAGATCTTTCCGCCAGCAAACCAACCTCCTATCCCATTTAATGTCACTCCAGCCAACCAACGGATTACGTTCACAGACACAACACGCTCTGGCATCTACTGGATTCGCGGACTGGAGCCGGGTTCTGGTTTTTCAACAAATTTGCCCGAAAGTGCACTTTCACTCCAACGAGTGGGTGAGGACCAACTCGATCAAATTTTTGGACCAGAACGATACAATCTAGCGGCAGACCGCGAAGGTATTGAGTTTGCTGAAAATAAGGCAACCCAGCGGGTTTCGTTGCACTCGCCAGCAATTCTGTTTGCACTGGCAATTTTTCTACTGGAACAAATTCTGGGAAATCGGTTCTACCGCAATCGAGTCAAACCAGCTGGCTGAGCTTGACTGCCATTTACCCAGCCAACCAGGCAACAGCTCAAGCCAACAGATTTCATGGATGAAATGCTGGCAAAACACCATGTAGCAGCTCAATTCTTGGGTCTGCCAGCAGGCCAGAACGGACTTTGTTGCGAGTCTCTCACTGCAATTGGACTCACACAGCAGTATCTGACCAGACAGCCAATGGTGTTATTCCGGGCTGGCAAAGTGCTAATTCGGCAAGATATAGCGACTAAGTCGGGTTATCGGCCATGCATCGAGTACCTTTTTCCGTTGCCAACAACTCTGACATACCTGTAAACTGGGCGTGACCCGAATATCCGACAAATCGAAGGCTGTTGTGCGATGCGGTAAGCCCGTTTGAAGTAGACCACTTGAGACATCAGCGGTAACTTACCGACCGACAAACCCCACATCGAAACCGAGCCTTGTCCGTCGGCTCATGCAACATAGCGCTCCTCTATGAATCAACGTCCACTGCTTGAGCGACGTAGCCCGTTGGGAATCAGTTATGCGCTGTTAATATTGATTGCCTTTTTCTTTCTGCTGCCTTCGGGATTTCGAGCAGCCAGGCTGAGCCTGAATCAGAAAGAGAATGACGTCAAAGACTGGCTTCCCAGTGACTTTCCTGAGACGGCTGAGTTGGAGTGGTTCGCTGAGCACTTCGCGGGTGAAAGCTTCGTGCTGGCAACATGGCCTGGATGCGTCAGTGGTGACCAGCGTTTGAGCTTGCTGGAGCAGAAACTGCTTCACGAAAGTGAAACGTTTGATCCCTCAACTGACTTTCCTCTGGAAGTTGCTGACAGTTACTACCGTGCCAAGAAGGTAGGGAATGAGCTCCAGTTGTTGTTGGCTGGCAGCGACTTTTACAACTGGGGTGGAGAACAGGAGAAATGGCTCAGTAGCCCTGATGGTCAGTGGTATTACATCACACCCAAGGGACACTTATATCGATGGGATGAACCGAGCAACGGTCCTGCTGCCTTGGTTCGTCAAATCAAAAAGTCACTAGGCACCTACAAACTGCAGGGCACATTTGTTACCGGGTTTGGTAACCCACCCAGTAAGACACAATTTCAGAATCCGTTCTACAACGATCCCTCGATCATTTGCGCGAACCTCTTTCACTCGGTTCAGACGGGAGACACCATTCTGGAAGAATTGGCTCGCGAAGGTGGGCCACTTTGGCCCATCGACCTGACTGACGAAGACCGCCGGTCGACGGTGGCCCGTCGTCGTGCGATGGAACGGTTAACAGGAACACTCTTTGCCCCTGCAATCTCTGACGATTTCAATTGGACAGCCGCAGAATTCCGCGATGCTCTTCCAGAGAGCCAACACGACCAGTTGCCCGAAGACTTCGATGCGCTAGTACAGATTCACCTGAACGAAATTCTGGCTGACGAGTATGACGCTTCGCTTGATGAACTGAAGCAAGCAACTCTGAACGACCGCACCGATGCGTGGTATGCCATCTATGACGCGATGGAAGTCGAGCCACCACCAAGACTGACCTGCGTTCTCATCACTTTGACTGACTTGGCAAAGGATAATCTTGCCTATGCTTTAGGTCGGGGAATCATGGGCCAACCGCGGGGTCGCCTGCTAACATTGGCTGCTGAGTCGGGTGTTCAACCCGCTGCACCTCCGTCCATGGCACCACCACCATTCAATCGCCCACCTGCCGAATCGGTAGATGGCTTACCGCCGCTACGAATTGGTGGTCCTCCAGTCGACAATACGGCAATTGATGAAGAGGGAACCATCACGCTGGCGAGACTAGTCGGTTACAGCATCGTGCTAGGGATTGTCCTGTCTTACATTTGCTTTGGCAGCATCAAAATCACCGTAATGGTGTTCATCGTAGGCGGTTGTTCCGCCATGCTTAGCATGGCAATGGTTTGGTGGACCTCTGGCAAGGTCGACGCGATCCTTCTCAGCATGCCATCGCTGGTCTATGTGCTGGGAATCTCAGGAGCAATTCACGTTGTCAACTATTATCGCGACGAGGTGCGGATCCGCGGCAAAGCAGGTGCACCTGGGCGTGCCCTGCGGCACGCCATTTTGCCATGTTCGCTGGCATCGCTGACAACGGCTATTGGACTCGCCTCGCTGTTCACCAGCAACTTGGCACCAATCAGCAATTTCGGCTTCTACTCAGCAATTGGCGTTCTGATGACGGTCGCCATCTTGTTTTCATACCTGCCAGCTGCCTTACAGGTATTTGCACCTAAAATTACAGCTTCGAATGATGACGCAACCAGTCAACAACCTGTACAAGAAAGTCGGCTGTCAGATTGGTGGGCTGCCGTCGGCCGCTGGATCACCGGACACCACGCGTTTGTCAGCACTGCCTGCCTTCTGGTGCTAGCTATCTGCTCTCTTGGCCTTCTGAATATCAGAACCTCCGTTCAATTATTGAAGCTATTCGATCCACAGTCGCGAATCATCCATGACTACGGCTGGTTGGAAGACAACTTCGGAAAATTGGTTCCCATGGAACTCATTGTCCGCGTCCCCCCTGAAATGCAGGCTGAGTATGTAGCAGATGCGGAAAATAGCGTCGAACAGGGTGCTGACCGACAGGAAAATCAAGCTTCGATCCAAGCACTCACGATACTCGAACGGGTCGAGGCGATTTCACGAATCCGTACGGTCGTCAATCGAACTCTCGGTGAGACTGGTCGTGGAGTCGTTGGCCAAGTCATGAGTGCTGATACCGTTCTTCCACCATTGCCAGACCCTAGCAACAGCTACAGTCCGATCCGGGCAAAGTTCAATCGTGAAATCCTGGCCGGTCGAAGTGACTTACAGGAAAACGACTACCTGCGATTAGAGAAATCAGCTGGCGCCCTTGATAACGAACTATGGAGAATCAGCCTTCGAGTCGCTGCTTTGTCGGATGTCGATTACGGGCGATTCATCTCCACACTCAGAGAGTCTGTCGAACCAGTTCTGCGGGCCTATGACACACGCGACGAAATCCTTCGACTTCTGACCACTGATAAGAGCGGTGTTAAAAAGAAACTGAGTACCAAGTCACAAGTTTTGGTAATTAGCCCCGACCGGCCAAAAACTCTTGAAACTGCCGATCTGATTTTGCCTGACGGTGAAATCAACCAGGAAGCTACCTACGCTGCAACCCTCGCTGAATTGCTAAGTGGAGAACGGATTGAGTCCCCACAATGGATCGACGTTCCACCGGAAAAAGCGGAGGCAATGAGATCCAATCCCCAGTGGCGCGACTTCTTGGAACGGTTCGATGCGATTGTCTGGTTGGGAAGTGATGTCTTCGCGCTTGATGACTTCGAGTCGTCTTCGAATTTGATTGATGCAAGAAGCATTCGTGACAAGGAAATTACTCCAAAGCTAAGCGCAGATCGTGTCCCTGATGTGGATGGCAGTGGCCCCATACAAGTGATTTACACTGGTGTGGTTCCTGTCGTTTACAAGGCTCAGCGAACCCTCTTAACAAGTTTAACGCACTCCATTGCGATGGCGTTTGTTCTGATCGCCTTAGTCATGGTATGGCTGCTAAACCCCGGGCGTATGCCAGTGGGATGGATGAAGCCGGGTAACATTGCCAATGGTCTGGCAGCCGGTCTGGTATCGATGATCCCCAATGTCTTTCCAGTGCTGATAGTCTTCGGCGTTATGTGCCATCTGAAGATCGAGATTGACATTGGGACAATGATGACCGCATCCGTCGCGATGGGTGTGGCTGTTGACGACACCATTCACTTTCTTTCCTGGTTCCGCGCTCATCTGGACGAAGGAATGAGCCGGACGGAAGCTGTGATCCAGTCGTACCGAAGGGTTGGCCCAGCAATGACTCAAACCACTATCGTCGGAGGTCTTGGGCTCTTTGTTTTTGCCTTGTCAACTTTCACACCAACCCAGCGCTTCGGCACTTTGATGTTGGTCATGCTGGCAACGGCACTCGCAGGTGACCTGATTCTGCTGCCCGCCTTGTTAGCTGGTCCTGCGGGTCGGTTCTTCAAACCCCGTGACAGCCGGCCAGAGAAGGCTGGAAATTCAAATCACGACGAAACTATGTCAGCAAACCCACTGGAAGAAATGGGTGTTGTGATCTCTGGCTCCGTCGAGGCACACCCAAACAGTGCACCCGCCGCAATCAGCGAGGAAACGGAGGAAGAAGAATCTCCGCATCTGCGTCTCCACTTTCCTCGCAAAGATCCCGCTCGCCGAATTAAGCGAAGCCAATAAAAAACGTCCCTGGATTCGGCATAAGCCAATTCCAGAGACGCTATCTTTTCAAGTTACCAAATCAATCAAACTTCGAATGGGTTGTACTCGCCCGGCACTGGCACAGGATACAAGCCATCTTCGCCTCGCAATACAGGCGGTGGAGTATCCAGCGTGTAGTTGTCGATACCCGGTGCCAATTCGCGTCCACGTGCCAACAAGTCATCCCACTTCAGGACCTTACCGCTGTAGCAGGCTTCACGACCAAGAATCGCCGTGAAGGTCGACTTGGCACCGTACTCACCTTCGTTGTAGATCTCACCCCGCATCAGCGCTTCGATGAGATCATGCTGTTCTTGCTGGTGCCCATTTGGGCTGTTTCCAGTGAACTTCCAATTGGTTTCGCCAGCGATCGAACCATTAGGACTAGCAGTACCTTTGGTACCGTGAACTGCTTCGCCAACGTTGTTCCAAGCACCACGCAGATGGCGACCTTGACTGAACATCTTGGTTCCATCGGAGAACGTATACTCACAGAAGGTATGATCGAAAATCTGTGACTTCGATGCATCACCATCCATTCGTCTTTCGCGACCGCCCATGCCATTGCACTCGACAGGGTATTCGCCCTTGACCCAGCAACCTACATCCAAATTGTGAATGTGCTGCTCGCAGATCTGGTCTCCTGACAACCAGTTGAAGTGATACCAGTTGTTGGTTTGGAACTGCATCTCGCTCATTTCCGGGGTCCGGTTGCGATACCAGATTCCACCACCATTCCAGTAAACTCGCTGAGCGATGACATCGCCAATGGCCCCGTCGTGGATACGGTCAATCGTTTCCATGTAACGAGGCTCATGTCGGCGTTGAAGACCGATACCAACCATTAACTTTTTCTTCTTGGACTCTTCCACTGCGTCCAAGACGCGGCGAACACCAACGGCATCAGCAGCAACAGGCTTTTCCATGAAAACATGGCGGCCTTTACTTACAGCGTACTCGAACTGCTGAGGCTTATAGCCTGGTGGAGTCGCGATGATGACCAAGTCACAATCAGTGTCGATTGCTTTCTTGTAGCCATCCAAACCGCCAAAAATGCGCTCGTCAGGCACATCAACCTTATCTTTATTATCACCTTTGCTAAGGCGCTTCAGAGCACTTTTGGCTTTTGCCTCAAATGGATCTGCTGCTGCAACCAGCTTGACATTTCCCTTCGTATTCATGATTTGAGCCGCAGCACCACTGCCGCGACCACCACAACCAATCAACACGAAGCGAATCGTATCACTACCAGCAGCATGGGCAGTCTTGGCAATGGTACTGGTCAATGCTGCACCGGCTGCTGCAGCCGTTGAAGTCTTGAGAAAGGTTCGACGGGTGGAATCGTTTTGCGTCATTTATGTCCTCGAATAGGTAGGTTAAAGGCAGAGGGGTGGAAGGGGAAATCAGGTTTCGGTACCCGAATTGTAGACGGGAAGCGTCAAAAATTGGGCCTTCACCACTCGGTTTTCGGCAAATAGCCCTCGATGTTATCGGTATTCAAGCTGCTAAAAAACACCCCGACACACAATCACAGAGACAAAATTGTAGTGCAAATGTGCTGCATCCTCGGCAAATGGAAGGGCCCTTTCCACAAGTTTCCTTTCAGGGTGGAAGTCACTCGCCCCGTTCGATCTAGATAACCAAACCACTCGCCATGCTCGGAATCAGGAAAATACTGATACGCCCATTGATGGATTTGATGGTGCCAATCCGCATATTTCTGCCTTCCTGTCAGCTGAAATGCCAACAGCGTGGCGATGATCGCCTCGCATTGCGGCCACCAAAATTTCATATCGTGCCAGTACTCTTGAACCGGGTGACCATGCACATCTGTGAAATAGAGAATTCCTCCATACTCTGAATCCCAACCTCGCTGCCACATCCACTCCAACATCTGGCACCCCATCTCAATCAAGCCAGAATCCTTTCGATGTGCCCCCTCCCACATCAAAAACCACGCACCCTCTATCGCATGTCCCGGATTGAGCGTCCGTCCGTCAAAGTGGTCGATTAGCTCACCCTTCATGCCAACCGTTTCCATGACACAATTCAGCTCTGGTTTTAGATGGAACCGCTGAATCGTCTCAATGCTCCTGTCGATCCACAGGTTGGCATCCGCAAAGCTGATCGATTCCCGCAATTCCTGAGCAGTAGCAATGGTAATCATCGGGAATCCGATGGATCGAGTCTGCCTGTGATCCGTGAATTTCGGCGGCGTATCTACCGGTTCAAGGTTGTGCTGAACGAAATTTTGGAAAGTCTTGACCGCATGCTCAGCGTAACGCTGTTCTCCCGTAGCCTTGGCGAGCTCACCGAATGCGATCGCAGCGAAGCTCTCACTGAAAGCATATCGACGTTTACGTATTGGCTTGCCATCTCGGCTGACATGAAACCACATACGGCCATCATTGGCATCAAAGCAATGCTGCAAGAGAAAGTCGGCTCCGTGGCGTGCTAGTTCTAACCAGGAATCACGGGCTTCCACATTATTATAAAGTTCGCCAAGAAGCCAAGTGAAACGACCTTGCTGCCAAACACCTTTATCCGTGTCGACCACCTTCCCTGCTTGGTCAACCGCCATCATGAAACCGCCATATTGGCGATCTACACAATTCGCCTCCCAAAACGGCATGGTGTCTTCCAACAAACCGCTGCGATAAATATCTGCTAATTCTTGCGAATTCAAATGACTCATGCGGATGATCCACTCAGCGAATCTGATGTTTCTCCGCCAGACATCGTATAGATCGTCAGGCCTGCCAACTCATCATCGTTGCGAGCTGGCGACAATAAACTCACCACATAACCGACAACAAAACAGACCCCAATACCGATGGCAGTGTAGAGGTAGCCATTGATCGAACTTTCTTTCCAGACCCAATACATCGTCAAACCGCCAACGATAGCTCCAGTCAGCGCTCCCGTACCGTTGGCTCGCTTCGTCATCGCCCCCAAAACAAAAAGTCCACCCAGCACGCCCATGAAAAGCCCAATGATCTTAAGGAACTCGTCGAACAATGACTTGATGTCAGGATTCACAAACAACAGGCCAATCAACGTTCCCAAGACCCCAATAACGAGCGTCAAAACCCTTGCCAATCGCAGGTAGCCGAGATCGGTACGACAGACGTTGAGCGGCTGAAGAAAATCAGTGACAAGCGTTGTCGCCGTAGAATTCATGCTGGTCGACACGGTTGATTGAGCAGCAGCAAAAATTCCAGCGACGATCAACCCGGCGAAACCAATCGGCATTTCATGTGCAATGAATAATGGGAATATCTGATCCGTCGTGATACTTGGGTCCAGCTTTTCCGGGTTCGATTGGTAGAAAGCGTGCAAAGCTGTTCCGAGGCCAAAGAACAGGAAGGTCGCAACAATTGCCAACCCGGCGTTGAACCAAATGGACCTTGCTGCCAAGCGACGAGTTTCAGTCGTCATGTATCGTTGCACGACCGCCTGATCGGCGGTGTACGAAGAAACATTCTGTGCAATACCACCCACCACAATCACCCACAATGCAATTTGAGCGCTCGTCGCATCCAGATTCATATTAGTGATTTTAAACTTCTCTGACGCCTGAGAATTATCAAGGAACCCCTGCCAACCTCCATCAATTCCAGAAAACAGCACAAACAGTGCAATCAACGCTCCACCTAGCAAAATCACTGTCTGGACAGTGTCTGTCCAAATCACTGCCTCAATGCCACCCATCGTGCAGTACAGGATGCTCATGACCCCCATCACCAGCACCGACTGCGTTGGCGTCAGTGGAGTCGCCACTGCCAAGGCCATGCCAGTCAGCGACATGACGACCGCCATTCGGAATACATGAAACAAAGTGAAGCTGGCACTGCCAAATAAGCGTGTACCTCGATTGAAACGCTTTTCCAAGTATTCATAAGCACTGGTCGCATCGATGCCACGATAAAACGGCAAAGCTACGTACACCGCGATTACGGCTACCAGAGGAATCATAAAATTGCCGACCGAATACACCCAGTCTTGAGCATACGACTTCGAAGGCACACCTGTATAAGTCAAGGAACTAAGCATCGTGGCAAAAATACTGCATCCAGCTGCCCACCAAGCCACACTTTTTCCGCCTCGAAAAAAATCATCAGTATTTTTAGTGCGACGTGCAAAGTAAAAACCGATTGCCACCATTCCCAACAGATAACTAATCAACACCACATTATTGATGAAACCAAATTGATCTGCTTTTGGATTAACAGTTACTTTCCAAACGTTGGGAGTCCGAACACGCGGTCTTACTTCACCACTAGGAATAACGATGGCGTTATCCCATTCAACAGCAATGGTGGTGACTTGGTTCTCAGGTGTCTTTCCCGCAGACACCCAAGTATCAGTAATCGTGTGGTAAGCCCAAGCCTCCTTGGGAAAACCTGGATGGTTATCGCGCAGTTCGTCAGCCTTGAAAAAATTTGTTTCGTCTGCACCTCCCAGAACCAGCAGATGACTCTGGCCCCAACCAATTCCGGTACCAGCCATCACACAGGTGGGTACATCAGTTCTTGGACGCCATGCCTTGGAACTCGGTTTGTACTGCCACACATCTGTCAGGAATTCAACGTCTTCTCCGTTCTGTCGCCGCCCACTGACAACATAGAGCGAATCTTCATAACCATCGTGCTGGGCGAGCGTCAGATTCAAAGCGCGCGTTGGGCCGGGAAAATCAATTTCCTTTTTCCAGACAAACGTCTCCACATCAGCACGTTGAGAAAGATCGAGTGACCACACCTGGCTCGTTGCTGTGTCGAGTGACAATCCAGACTGTCCGCCAGCGAGGTAAACGACTCCGTCATCCGAGTTGCCCAGCAAAGCTGCAGCGCCAAAAGCACAAGGATTTGGAAGCGGGGGGTAGTCGATTATCTTGACTTCACCAGTGTCTACGTCCACTTGCAACAAAAAAACTTCGCTAAACGTATGAGTGCTATCGTTGCCTCCAATGCACAGCACTCCTGCTTCGGTGGAGACTGCAGCGCCATAGGCGAGAGGTCTCGGCAGTTGGCCCGCTTGCGTCCACGAGTATTTTCCATCTTTCTTGCGCAGAACATGAATTGCATCGTGCCATACTTTTTCACTCTCCCAGACTGGTCGCGGAAAGTTGGCTCCACCAGCCACGATAAGGGCTTCACCGTGTACGCCTACAAAAGGTCCTGCCACGCCAATCGAATCCGGCAATGGCGGAATCTCGTCGCTCCACGTCAACAAGCCCTCTTCAGCGTCTTGGGCATGAACCGGGACACACGCGAACAACGCGCAAGCCAGCCACCAACCGAAACAGCAAACCAATACACGCATGTTCTAACTCCCAACCGGGGTTTCATGACCACACCAGTCAAAGAACCCAATACCATCGAGTCCACTTCGCAAACTCACTAATTCATTTTCCGTCAGCTCATTTAACGGTAATCGACAACTGCCTACAGGCATTCCCAGCATCGCCATGATTGCCTTCAGCGCGCTGTGAAAGGGAAACGACTTCATGACATTGACCATCGCCACTGAATGATATTGCAACTGACGTGCCGTCTTCCAATCTCCGGCCTCAATTGCCTCGATGATCCGACAATACAAAGGCGCGGCAATATTGTAGGTGCTTCCAATCGCAGCAGTGGCCCCACTGGCAAAGGCCGCCAACAACATCTCATCACACCCCCAAACCACATCGAAATTTCGCGATTCCGTGTTCTGACAGGCCTGAAACTCATGAATGAGAGTGTTGGTGTACTTCAGTCCCGCAAGGTTGGGAATACGCTCTCCGCCTCGTTCCAGAAAGTCAACCACGTCAATCTGCGAACCTGTCAAAGCAGGAATGTGATAATAGTAAAACGGAAGTTTCGGAGCTGCGTTCGCGATCTGCCCCATGCATTTCAGCAGCGTCTCAGTATCTCCCACCTTGAAGTAGGACGGACAAGTAGCTGAAACCACATTCGCTCCGGCATCGACTGCATGATTTGCCAAGTCACAGGCATCAGTGATACTGTTGTGTCCAACCTGCACGATGACAGGGACTCTGCCGCCAGTTGCGGCCACGCTTGCCTCGACTACATTTTTTCGCTCCTGACAAGTCAAGGACATGCCTTCACCTGTGCTGCCACAAACGTAAAGACCGGTCACGCCTGAGTCAATCAAGCGATCAATCATCGGTTTGATCGCAGTCAAATCAACTGCCCCTGCAGGATCAAGTGGCGTCACAGTTGCGGCGATCAGACCATTCAATGGTGTCTCAGACATTTGTTCTCTGCAGTGTAAAAGTCACGTGAAGCAATTCTGAATATCAAACTAGCTTTGCCGCAGATATTCGGAGTTAAGCAGTGGTTTATCTCGGTTGATCAAGAAAGATCTTAGGCCAAATTGTTGCTGCTCATTATCGAGTGGCCACGCACGCACTGCAGTTGGTGCAAAATTCATCCATGCTTCAGTGTTGAGAAGCTTTTCCATACGGTCGCGGATACTTTGCGTCTCACCGACGTACAGGACAGAATCCTCGAATAAAACAACGTATACGCCCGGGCAGTCATATTTTCCAGAAAGACATTTCTCGATCGCAAAACGATTCGGAGTGCGTTGCTGACTCCAATATTCTTGCTGATCAGATGCGAGTGTTCGATACCGTTTGGTACCCGCCCGCTTTCGCAATGCCAGCGCTGCCCAACGATATTCAAAGGATGAATACCCAGGAGAAAACATACCTGCCAGTTGATCAAACTCGCTGGCTGCCTGTGGGCTACACAACATCTCATCAAGCGTCATGCCATAGTCGATCCCAACCAGTCTCATGGCTGCCTCACTGCCGTCGCTGTAAGGATCCATGTCAGCGTACGACAATCTTCGGCCAGGATTCGTTGATTTTGGCAACTTACCTGATTTTCGAATCCGTAGCAGAAATGAATTCCACATTCGAGCATCACCTGGTAGTGATCGTTCTCGGCAAGCAGATAAAAAACGTTTGGACAACTTGGGATCACACAGCAGATAGTCTGTCGAATGACCATCCGAAGCTTCAGTGAATGCCTCGATGACAGACGATTCCGTTTCCGAATCAAGGGAGATTACGGGCCTACCGTTCTTGAATTTTGTTCGTTTCTTTCCGCGAGATGTTTTCGGTGCGCTTTTCTGCGGATCTGCTGGACCGTCCAAATCCTGCCCAATCTCGCAGCCCCCAATCCGTTCTTCAATCCGCGAAACATACTCTTTCGAAAGCTCGAAACCATTCCAGCGCCGACCCAATTTCTTTGCCACCGCCAAAGTCGTTCCGCTTCCACCAAAAGGATCGACAACCAGATCACCAGGGTTGCTGGAAACACGAACGATCCGTCCCAAGAGTTGCTCGGGCATCTGGCAACCATGAAATCCCTCACGTTCCTTGAACGTTCCCGCAACACGCGAGAAAAACCATGTATCGTGCGATGGTGTGAAACTGGGCGCTGGTGCATCTTGAGGACGCAGAATCCAAGTGTTGTCCGGCAATCTCCCTTTCGTACTGGCTCGGCTGTCGGCATAAACAAGTTGTCTGGCGGATGCAACGCGAACCGCTGGGTTCTCACCATTGAAAGTGAAGTCGTCTGGATCTTTGACGAAGTGAAACAGATGTGTATGCGAACGACTGAATCCACGCACACAGTTAACACCAAAGGTGTAATACCAGATCACCCAACTACGTGTATGAAACCCGAGTTGCTGCGCAAGGACCTTTAGTTCAGCAGCATATTCATCGCCAATAGCGAGCCAAAAAGTTCCGTTGGGCTTGAGCGCAGTATGAACCTCACGAATCCACGCTTCACAAAACTCCAGATAATCTGTTGTCGTCCGTTGATCATCGTAAACGTCATACGAATAACCAATATTAAAGGGTGGATCCGCGAAGACCAGATCCACGGAACCTGATTCCAGTTGCCGGAGCTTTTCGATGCAATTGCCCTGATAAATACGGTTCGGCTGGAGGGTCAATGCAAGACTCCCGTGATGAAAATGCACCACTGATGAAAACGTGTGGCGGCATCACGAATTGGTAAGGGGACGATTAAAGGCTAGATCTTACCAACTCGAGGATCACTCGCGCAAGCCATGGCTGGAATACGATGATCTTGGCTGAATGAGAGCGATAGCCGGCATCCGTTTCGGGTGTCAAATTCACCCGTTCACCAGAAACCACATGCTGTTTTACTCGACCACCAAGACCCCATTCATCACCATCCAATGCCCCGGGAAGGTACACAGGTAAGGGTAAAGCCCTGGTTCGCTTGGTGCTTGGAAGTAAATGGTGTGTTCCGCATAGGGCTCCACCACATTGGTGTGTGCCAAAATATCACTCGAAGCAGGAAGGTAGTGCTGAGCCGCGGCCTGAGGGTCGGAAATCAAGCGATTGCACTGCTCACCAACTTTCTGCAGAGTGCCAGGTTTCAGCAGAGCCCAATTATGGGGAACAGAATCAGGGTTTTGAAATGTGAGTTTGACTGCCTGACCTGCTGGCAAACGGAGCTCGGTTTGATCAAACATCAAATTCTTGGCTGCCTTCAATATTAATGGCTTCGCCCCGGCAATCGCTTTGTTGAATGGATTCCTCGTCGACACAACCGGCCTGGCAAGATCAGCTAACATCGGGTGTGGCAAAATAATCTTGTCCGTGGGTTGGTAAGACGGGAAGTCGCGAAAAGCTTTGTCCAGATGATTTACAGACATGAAGAAGTCATGTTCTTGCTCATCACCCGTGGTGACCAGCAAATGCAGCTGGTTTACACGTTGCAAATTCCTGATTTCGAGGAAAAGACTTTTACCGCCAGGCAGAACATTGACTGACTGAACATCAAGAACATCGTGCCCACGCAGCCCCAACTGGCGTGAAGAGTATTCAGGCGAACCATAGGCACCACTGTATCTGTAGTTCCAAGCCTGGACGAAATGCGAATCAGGATCTGCAATCTGCGCCTGCTCCAGAGTGTTCAGAAAGTCGATACGAATACCATTTTCATGAACGTGAAATCCCACTGGCAGCTGTGGCTTGTCACCGTTGTACCGGACTCGTTGGAAGCAACCATCATCGGTGGTGTACGTTCCCCATCCAGCCATCCCAGAGACATACAACTGTCCATCCCGTGGATTAAATTTGCCACGGTGAGCACCGGAAGCAAATTCACCAGCGATTGGAACCACGGCACCTTGAATCCATCCATCAAACTCATCACGAAGCAACAGAAAAGCTCGACCTGCACCAAATGAAAGGTGCACCATCTGACCTTTTACTGGTCCCCAACGATCACTGTCCACGTAAACCTGCCCTCCGCTGGAATTATCCAACCCACGAGGCAGATACAGCATAGGTATCTCAGGAGGTTGTTTGAGATCACCACCGGGACGACCAAAAAAAGGAACGCTACGACCATCGGGTGATTGTCCCGGCAAACGATTCAGAATCGGCCCTTCGGGACGAATGGCTGCAATCATCGATGCGGGCATCCAGTCGCCTTCACTGCTCGGAATGGTCACAAGGCCATTGGGTGCCAACCCCAAACCATCTGAATTCCTCAGACCATTGGCAACGACCTCGGCAGACTGCCCATCTGCAGCGATTCGCATCACACCCTGTTTACCCGAGGCCGTGTAAAAACGTCCCTCGCTGTCACGCCACAAATCACATGTGAAGTCATGGCCTGACGATGAGGTTTCCAGTGCCCGGCTAAAACACTCGTAATAATCGATCTCGCCATCTTTATTCAAATCATGAAGACGGGTCAACTGATCACGTCCGATGACGAAAATCTGATCATCGTGCACGACCATGCCGAGTGGTTGAAACAAACCTGACGCGATCCGCTGCCAACTGACTTTTTGAAGACCACTATCCAACCCAGTGGCTTGCCAAACGTCACCTTGCATGGTGCACAAGACTGCGGATCCATCCGACAGAAAGTCATGACCGCTGCCATACAGCAGGGCTTTCCAAGGATTGTCACGAGGTAAAGGAATCTTATCCACAGCGTATGGTGAGGTCGTGCCAAGTTCACCTTGTACCACCAATGTCTGTGGCCACTGCTTTTCACCACCCCCCAAGTGACCTCGATCAGGGTGATCGGCACGAGGTGCGAGCACACTGACGAACTTCCCATTCACCATCTGTGGGGCATCTAGGTATTCCACCCCGTCGACAAGATACGAAAAAATAATTCGCCCGCCGTAACGGTACAGACCAAGGTACCTCTTCGTTTTTGCGTTTGCCAAGAAATCACGGTTACCAAAATCGACGTCCAGCGTCTCACCCACTTGCTGCAAACCCTGCATGAACCCATGTCGAACCGTCGAGAATTCAACAAAGCCGCCCGACCAGACTCTTGGATAGGTCAAAGTGTCAGGGTCAAAACACGCCGATAGCTGTTGTTCACCATCACCAACCCGCAAGCACATCCCACGTGTGACTCGAATATTTTTTCCTTTGAATACGCCACACAAAAGATTTCCAAGATCGGTATCGTTCCAGCGTCCATCTGCCCAAGTCGGTTCAGATTGATTTCCCCAATGTCCGTCCTTACCGCCATCAAGCCCGGGAAAATCTGCCAATAGCCTCGGACGTGGGGTGACCTCACGAAAGTGCCGTGCCTGTTTGCGATAAAAGTCATAAAGCCGATCACGATTGACGTTCGCCTGCCAATTTGGCCAGCGTTCCGGTTCGAGCGGTCCGCGCTGCATCGTGAAAGATTCAGGATGATGACCGTGCGAATGTGACAGCAGAGCATCAATGCCAGCCACACTGACTTTCTCGTGTTTGCCAAGGTCGGCCAAGAATGAGATCAAATCGTGCTTATCCTGCAACGACATGGTGGCCAACAACCCAACCGGCATCAGGGATCCAACCGGCCTGATCGCTTCAATATCGTCTTGCTGAATCGAAATGGACTTGCCGGTAGCGGTATCACGAATCACCAACGTCGAATCATTTTCATTGACCCGATAACCGCGAAATACACGACCATCCTGATTCAGAACAGCAATCGCCTTGTACTCATCGGCTACTACACGTTGTGGCCAGAATAAAGACTCAACAATGTGGGCAAGCTTCTGCTTCTTCCCCACCTCACTCAAATCAGGACCAACCGCCCCTCCATGATCACCAATTTTATGACAAGACAAACACGCGTTTGTCGGCGCGGAATAAATCACAGCTCCGCGGCCGGGGTTACCTTGCTTCTTTGATTCTGCCACCAGACTTTTCACGAGCTCGGCATCGTACGGCAGTTCATCAGCCACTACTGTTTTTCCATTCCAAAACCCACCGATCAGCAAAAAGACGGTCACTAATAGACACGGTGAAAATCGCATGAGCAGCACCTGAAAAGCGATGGATACATTTGCAACTAGCTAACGGCGATGGCGTGCCGTTTGTGATGAGCTATTTTAAATAGCTGACTTGGCAGCACTAAACGACTCACCATGGATTTCGCAGTGAGCCCGTGCAGGCTCACTTTTTACCGGTAGGAATATCGATCAAGATAGGACCTTTACTGGGCGTCTTGGCTGGCTCGCTGATAGCAGCGCCTCCAAGTTTCTCATCCCAATCCACAGCGAGTAACAAATCGAAACCCGGATTCTGTTCCTTCACTTGACATGAGCAGGGCCCCACGACGAATCGCGATGCCATAGCAACGGTATCACGAAAGATTCCCTTTCCAACCAGAGCATAAAGAACACGACCACGGCCGATCACAGGAAATGCCATAGGCTCCTTCAGTGACTCAAGGTCAGGTTCGCTGCCCATCAACATTTCAAGAAAGAAAGCCTCTTTTGGATCTTTCCGATCCACAGTAATGATCGAAAAACCAAGCCTGAGCTCAATCGGATTTTCTGGCTGAAATAAGTCGTCTTCTTCCAGTTCATCCTGCGGAGGCAATTCGAGGGACTGCTGATTCTTTTTAACTTCCACCGTCAAACGTTCGAGAGCAGCTTCGTCTTGGGCCTTGTCACCGCAGGGTACAAATACCCACACCGCTGAATCACCAGACAACAATCGATTTGCCAATTGTTGACGCATAGGAGAATCGACTGATCGTTGCAGAATTTTGCTGCTCAGCGGATGCACGCTCACAACCCGATCCGGAACCTCTTGTGCGTTCCTGGGATACAACGTGACTAGTAGCGGCTCATTGTCACTCTCTCGCTTTTTCCAGATATCCTGCAGCAAACTGTCTTTTGCATCGCTGATTTCGATCGTTCGTACATTGAAGTTGGCGGGTGTATCCGATCGCAAATCAGCCTGCCGCAGTTTGTCGATTGCAGCGATCTCTTCAGCACTCAATTTTCCTTCATGCAACACCACCAATTCGTATGGATCTGCTGGCCACCGCTCTAGCGCGTACCTGAATACAGGCACGTTACAAGCCAGAGCAACGGAACCCGCAAAGATGCAAAATGTCCAAATGAAGGCAGTTGATTTTAGATTTTTCATGACAAACTCAAGGTTGGATAATTGCAGGGCGGGGCACCACTTTATTTTTCTTCTACCGGGTGCTGTCGAACCAACTCCACCCCCGAAAGCAAAGGTTTTCCCTGTTTTGCCTGGAAGCGGATATCTAATTCTTCCCCAATCATGACGTTGTCGAGGACATGCACGCAGCCCCGCAACTTATCGTTGGAAGGGTCAATTGTAACATCCGTGAGCACAAGCTTGTCCTGCACAAAAACGTCAAATACCCGTCGATCATCAACTTCTAGTTCCGGGCCGCCGAAGAAGAGACGCAAACGGTAACGTTCTTTGGGCTTTGCCGCATCGACTTTCGCCTCAGCGTCAATGATCAATCTGGCGTGATTCTGCCCCGATTTGGAATAGGCAGCCAACTTCTGATCACCATCAACCGACAACAAAAATGCGATGGAATTTCCAGGTTTCCAGTCTTTCCGCTGGATTATCGTGCGGATCAACGGTGCAAGATTCGGGGTGCGATGGGTCTTCCACTTTTGGGGCTGAGCCACACCAAATTCCGGATTCCAAGTCACCGATTTGCTTGCGACCTTTCGCGATGACAAATTCTTTTCCGCCTTGGCAAAGCTCTTGGCATTTGCACTGTCTTCTACCGAAATGGTTAATTCAGCAGCGTCCTCGCCAGCTTCCGTGCTTGCAAACTCAATGTAAGCCTCCCGAATCACGCTATCACGATGCATGCTTATGTCGTTGAATCGGAGCCCCAGGAGTTGACTGCCCGATGCCTTGCTGAATTCAAAATCTTCACTGACCAAATCAACGGCACCACTGGAATTCTCAATGGCATCATCGTTCACGTGTGCCACCGGGATTCCCTTCTGCAATGAATACTCATCCCGAAGTTGCATCGCCATTGTCAAACGATTAATTCCATCCAACCCTGATGACATGACCCATGGATAATCTGAAGAAGCAACGACCGACGTATGGTGAGTGAACACCTCCGTTGTTTCATTCCATTGCAACTTCAAAGGTGGTGAAGGTCCAGCGTTAGCAGGGTATTCAAGCCACAACAATCCGTTGGTGTCACGCCGATCACCTGCCGCGCCGAAATTGATCCCAACCCGATCAATTCGCTCGCCATGTGTCTTGACCGAAGCCGCTGTATTCACACTCCACAACTCTACTTCAGGCATGTGTACCAAAGCCAATGAAGTCTGATTTTGATAGGCACAACTACAGGTGCGGGTGTAGTCCGGGGCATTCAGCACACCATTGGCAACCACCAAGTTTGACGTGCAACCTGACTTGAAACCGCCAAGATTGCCCGTTCCCGCATTGGTCTGCAAGTCGTAATACCCGGCTGCCCCTGACCGAAACGTCAATAAATTCTCACTTGCAACAATATTATTGCAGCCGTAAGCCCGTGTAATTTTCCACGGCTGCATCTGCCCCGTAATCGGATTGGCAACCAATTTCTGGCTACCATCTAGCAGATAAAAAGCTCCTGCCGATTCAGCATAGGAATTTGTGTTAGTAATGATCAGATCATTGTGCAGGATACAAGGCCCGGTGTACTTGAGAGATGCCTTCTTCCATCGGATCGAACCATCTGTAGCTGAGTGCACTGCCATTCCCTGACCCACTTCGCTTGACAATCGATCACTTGCTGCCGCACCAGCTTGTAACAACAGGTCATGCTGCTCAGAATACCCGAGCCATGAACCGAACACGTCCTCGTCCACCTGCCACTTGATTTTTCCGGTCAAGTAATCAACTGCAATGATTCGATTACCAGTTGCTGGTGATTTACCTCGTCGCTTCAACGCTTCTTCGATGGGGGCCGGATTTCGATCAAGACAGTAGATCTGGTCACCACCGGCGACAATACCGTTATGCCAAAAGCTATTGGTGGCATCGATTTTCCAAAGCACATCGCCGCTGTGTCGATCAAACGCAACCAGTCCCATACTGGCAGCGCGATCCAAACTCTTGGTGCCAAATCCGGCACGATTCTTTTTCAGCTTTTCATCAGATTCAAACGAAAGATCGAGTCGCTTCCGGTACGACGCAAAATCGAACCCGGCAAGCAGTATATCTTTGTAAACTCCAATGTAGCCCCACTGCGGGTCAGCAGACTTGCTGGACGAAGGCAACTTGATGTCTGTTAGTGTTTTGCCAGTCACACTATCCAACACGTGACAAACAGATCCCTCAACTATGTAGACCCGATCTTCGGTCACTACGTAATTCGTACCGCGTCCATTCGCACCGGGAATGTGAACCTGATTGTATTTGGTATCGAGCGGGGTGTTGTCGTACGTCTCGTCGTAATAAACATCATCAGTTCCCAGATCCTTGAATTCACGCTTCCACAAAACACGTCCCGTGTAGACATCGCGAGCACTCAAGCTGTTCATTCCCTGAATGTACAAGCGGCCTCCGATCACCTGCTCCGGTGGCCCATGTCCATGACGAGGCAGAACATCCATGTTGCTACTGCCACCGAACCACAACACCCCCAGCGGTAGTTTCACACGGCGATCATCTGACTTGATCGAATTCGCAACATCGCCGTATTGATGGGTCCAGTCCGCCGACCCCGGTAGTGCACCGACTCGTATAACTGATACACCGTGGGGATGGATCTGCACTTTCGCTTGCTCAAGCTCCAACGCCTCAATCTGTTCTGCAATCTGATCGCGATCATTCGTGACCAACACATGCAAGACTCCGCCGTAGGGACGTACCGTGTGATAAAGACGCTGTACGGCCGAAGGATCAAATCCAACTGATTCGCTTGGCTGTAAGAAAATCATATTTCCGACGTAACTCGGCAACATGGATTCAGTCGCAGTGCCTACATGCACCGTGACTTTTCCATACTTTTGCTTTTGATCCAAATCACGTCGCATCCGATCCACTGAGTCAGAATCTTCATCAATGATTGCAAGTTGCTCAAATGGTGACCTGGCAATGAGTGCTGCCAATTGATCGTTGTCGCATTTACCAAACCAAAATGCGTAACCAGACGGATCCCCAAGTGCCAACAAATCACTGACCGCCTGCTCTCCGCCCACCGATATCGTCTGATTGTCATCTACAATCACCCCAGGATCAGTGGCGACAGATTCCGAATGGTGTTTTGTTTTTCCATAAGCCGCAACATTTCCGTCGGCTGTCACTGTAAAAAGCTTGTCATCCGCTGCCACTAATCGCTGCACCGGTTCTTCTGTGGCAATCTTGCTGACGATTTTGGCGGCTTCTGATCCACTGGGTAATGCAATTACCGAAATCGCTTTCTGTCCCGCTGCAACGAGATTATCGCCCACAAGGATCAGATCACCGGACCCGTCCGCCTCGATCTCCCATATTTTTTTCTGTGCTTTGCTATAAGCACGTACCAAAGACTTTCCACCATCTGTTTCAGCCGAATAAATTTTTCCGTTGTGCAGCACGGGTTCGGTAGGGGTGAACGATGTTTTCACGCCTGTCGACAATCGAAAAGCACGAGTGCCTTTCTTTCGTGTGTGCACATAAAAGTGCGACTCATCAGCTGACACAAATGAGCCACCAATCCCTTTACCTGCAGCATTGATTTCAAAATAGCGAAAACTGCCATCACTACGATTGAACACAGCTGGAACCGAACGTCCCCCCGGAACTAGCAGAAACTTCTCTGTTGCTACCAAGGCACCCTGTGGTGCCACGCCAGCGAACGACGGTGCACTGTGAGGCTGCTTGATGTACTGTGAACCCGTACTATCGTTCAACCACTCAACTTCTCCGCTATTTGCATCCAAGCCGTAAAGGAAGGTGCCCATGAAAGGCCAGATACTGGCAGCAAAGTAAATCGTTCCATCACGGATCACCGGCCCCCCACGCGCTGGCCAAGCCGATGTCAAACGACGGTTGCCGATCGCCTGTTGTCGATTAGGAGCGCCATCAAATTTCCAACGGAGCTTTCCGGTATCAGGTTCAACGCAATAGAGAAAACCATCGTCACTGCAAAAGAAAATACCTTCCGGTGTTCCGACTGGCGGTAAGCGTACTGGCGCGTCAGCAAAGGTTGACCACAATTCCTGACCAGTATCAGTGTCAAAGGCAGATACCTTGTCGCGATCATTGAAACTTAAAAATAACCTGTTGCCGACAACAATGGGTTCGAAGATTCGATCGTATGTCATCAGATCGAGATTCAAAGGATCATCCCAAACCTGATTTCTAGCTTGCAGATTCTTTTGCCAAATTAAATTGAGTTCTGCCGGCAAAGTACCTGTTGAGACGGCGGTGCGCTGGGCATTTCCACGCCACATCGGCCAATCTTCTGCCGCAACAAAGGAGTGCAACGGCGACAACAAAATCAGCAAAACGAAAGCGATCAGGGATCGGTTCGGGGCTATCAATGGAGATCCTCTATTAATCCTATGAAAGACAAACTCACACCGTGCCCGAATAAACGACCGCGGATGAGCTGATTATAATCGGCCAAACCGCACATCGACCGCTGGCGCTTTTTTTCTGTGTTCTCAACAGCACCGCAGCGGAATGAGCCCATGTCAGTCGAATCTGAGAGCTTCCTGGACGCTTTCGGGAGTTTCAGACTTTGGGGGTGGGAGTCGAGATTATTGCACAGCCTGTCTATTTCTGTCAGCTCGGGGAGTAGACACGTTCCTAAACTCCTATGGTTAATTACGAAAGCCTATGTACCTCTGTCAACCGTCACGAGTTCACGGCACCTGCGTCGGTATTCCGGCTCGCAAAAGTGAGCGACAAGGTTCGTCAATGCAACGTAAAAAGCTTAGTAGCTTAATTCACGTGGCTTAATTCACGTGGCTTTCGCTCGACCTAACCGCCGGATTGCCGATCTGGAAGAATCGTCGGGTGCAGATCTATCCGTTGAGAGGCCAGTGCCAGAGCGGTTAAGACGGTGGGAACAGAGCCACAACGCTGAGGCCAAGCATTGCCTTACACCGATGTATTAAAAGATTGCTTTCCATGGACGTCCAAGACAAGTTAGCTATTTTGGCCGACGCTGCGAAGTACGACGCTTCCTGCGCGAGTAGCGGCTCGAAAACAACACGGGCTGGCAGTAATATCGGTAGTACGGAGGGGATGGGCATTTGCCACAGTTACACCCCCGATGGACGATGCATCTCGCTGCTAAAAATTCTACTGACAAATTTTTGCATTTATGACTGTCAGTATTGTGTGAACCGAATCTCAAGCGACACACCGCGAGCGAGATTCACTGTCCCAGAAGTAGTAACGCTAACGCTTGATTTCTACAAACGGAATTACATTGAAGGTTTATTTTTGAGTTCCGGGATCATCCAGAACCCGGACTACACCATGGAACAACTAACCGAAGTAGCAAAAGTGCTGCGTAAGGAGCACAAGTACGGAGGTTACATTCACCTGAAAACCATCCCCAACGCTAACGAGGATCTAATTGAGGAAGCTGGTCGCTGGGCTGACCGCTTGAGCGTCAACATTGAGTTACCAACGGAAAACGATTTGGTGCAGTTGGCTCCTGAGAAAAAGAAACCAGTCATTGTGAATGCAATGCAGGGAATTTCAGAAAAGATCAGCGAGACGCGCGCCGATCGCAAGCGTGGATTCAAAAGCCCACGCTTTGCCCCTGCTGGCCAAAGCACGCAGATGATTGTTGGGGCAACGCCTACGCCTGACAGCAAGATTTTACAAACTGCATCCGAGCTCTACGGGGAGCAGAAACTTCGGCGCGTATATTATTCTGCCTACAGTCCAATCCCACACGCCGATGCACGTCTGCCCGGACAATCGCCGCCGCTTGTGCGTGAGCATCGCCTTTACCAAGCAGATTGGCTACTCAGATTCTATGGATTCAAAGCAGCCGAACTTGTCACTGAAACTGACCAGAATTTATCTCTCGAGGTCGATCCGAAACTTGCATGGGCCCTCGCAAATCGCCACTGCTTCCCAGTTGATGTCAACACAGCGTGTCGTGAGCAGTTACTTCGAATACCAGGCATTGGAGCCAGAAGTGTAAAACGCTTGTTGAGCATACGTCGGTTTCAACACATTCGCACTTGTGATCTGAAAAAGCTGAAAGTCGCATGGAACCGGGCAAAATATTTTGTCCTCACCAGTGATCACAATCCAGCACTAAAAAACCTCGACATGTTGGACCTCCAGCGGAAACTGCGACCAGCTACTCAACAGTTGATGTTGTTTGATGCGATGCAGTCAGCCACTTCAGGTGAGGTATAAACCGTCATGCGGTTCATACACGTGGCTTGTTTTGACGACTGGCGATCAGAAGCTCGAACGCTTTTGTCTGATGAGGTCGCACCCAATGGGGTTCACTGGTCCCCCGAAGACAACCAACTCGGGCTGTTTGATCAGGTCGATGCGGGAACGACCACGGAAGAGGCATCCGATGGGAGCCTCGATAGTGGCCGAAAATCACCTCGGGTCAGCGTCCCATCTCCTTTCCTTGAGTTAGCTCGCCAAGTCGCCTGTCATCGAGATCCTGCACGATGGCAACTGCTTTATCAAACCCTGTGGAGAATCGTGCATGGTGAACGGAGATTGCTTGAAATCTCGACGGACGATCATGTTCACCGTTTGCAACTCATGAAAAAAGCGGTGACACGCGATGTGCACAAAATGAAGGCTTTCGTGCGTTTCCGAAAAATAGAAACGGACGAACCTGCCGAAACGTACATCGCTTGGCATCGACCAGACCACCTGATCATGCGGCTGGCGGCCCCATTCTTCTCACGTCGATTCAAAGGGATGTCGTGGACTATTCTGACACCTCATGAATCGGCTCATTGGGATCAACAGCAACTCACCTATGGACCCGGCCTGCCCGCAAGCGAGGCACCTCAGGCAGACGCGTTGGAGGATCTGTGGAAAACGTATTATGCGTCAATCTTTAATCCGGCTCGGATCAAAGTAGACATGATGAAACGTGAGATGCCAGTCCGACATTGGCCTACGCTACCCGAAGCAACTCTGATCGAAGACCTGATTCGCGAGGCACCAACTCGTGTGAATCAGATGATTGAAAACCACGAAGGATTTTCTGAGACTGGTGCTCATTATTTACCGATTGAACAGGATCTCAAATCACTCCGTCAGTCTGTTAACAACTGTCAAGCATGCCACCTGTGTAATGATGCGACCCAGGCTGTCTTTGGCGTAGGCCCGGAAAACGCCCGTCTGGTTTTGGTGGGGGAACAACCGGGGGATCGCGAAGACATTGAAGGCAAGCCATTTGTGGGTCCCGCTGGGGAACTTCTCAATGCATCGCTTCGTGATGCAGGCATCGAACGACGCGATATCTATCTCACGAATGTTGTCAAGCATTTCAAGTTCGAGCGACGTGGAAAACGAAGACTCCACAAAAAACCTGACTCACGCGAAATCTATGCCTGCCGACCCTGGCTCGAATCTGAACTCATGGCACTGCAACCGAAAACAGTGATCTGCATGGGTGCCACGGCAGCGCAGGCGTTACTGGGTAGGGACTTTCGCCTTAGCCAGCAGAGAGGTGGCATACAAGTGACGGAATGGAGCGAACGAACCATTGCCACTTGGCACCCCGCTGCCATTCTCCGCATGCCAGACGAAAATCGAAAACGCGAAATGATCGAGCAATTTGTTCAGGATCTCGGACAGGGTAATGAGATTCCTGAATGAGGACACTGTTGCAGCAAACGAGCCGTGGTTTCTATTGCCCTCAAGGTGATTTCTACGTCGATCCCCATCGCCCCGTGGATCGTGCGGTCGTGACCCACGCACACACTGACCATGCTCGCTGGGGTAGCCGACTTTACCTGGCAGCGAGATCGAGTGAGCATCTGCTACGCATGCGAATGAGTCCTGATGCTGAATTTCAATTTGCTGATTACGGTGAAACGATCAGCATCGGAGGCGTCAACGTGAGTTTCCACCCGGCTGGTCACATTCTTGGCTCTGCACAGGTCAGGCTTGAATACCGTGGACGGATCGAAGTCGTTACCGGGGATTACAAGCTGGGCAGTGATGCAACCTGCGAAAGTTGGCAGCCGCTACGTTGCCATCTGCTGGTGACAGAGTCGACCTTTGGATTGCCTGTGTACCGATGGCCCGAACAGAACTCTGTATTCGAATCGATCAATCATTGGTGGTGTGAAAATCGTTCACAGGAGCAGTGCAGCGTCCTTTATGGGTACGCCGTGGGTAAAAGCCAAAGAATCCTTGCTGGACTAGATCCATCGATAGGCCCCATCTTCTGCCATGGTGCCGTAGAAAAAGGAAATGAAGCCTATCGTCAAACAGGAGTCTCCCTACCACCCACAATTCACACCTCCAACGCTGAAAAGTCCCAGCGTTGGGCTGGAGCCATGATTATCGCTGTCCCGAGTGCACACGGAACGCCATGGTTAAAGCGTTTTGGCAAAATCAGCACAGCAATGGCCAGCGGTTGGATGGCAATTCGAGGCTCACGGCGTCGGAGATCCTTCGACCGGGGTTTCGTGCTCAGCGACCATGTTGATTGGCCCAGTTTACTTGAGTCAGTGGATGCCTGTGATCCTGAAACCGTTTGGGTCACCCATGGGTACTCAGCAGTCGTCGCCCGTTTCCTGCGAGAGGGCGGTCGCGACGCAATTTCGCTTGATCGGTGGCAACGATCAGGGAACGACGAGGAAGATAGCGAGACTGATAAGACCGGCGAGGAAAAATCAGAATGAAGCTTTTTTCCGAACTTTACAAGCGACTGGATTCAACCACTCGCACCACCGTCAAAGTCCAAGCAATGACTCAGTACTTTGGTTGTGCTGAGCCCGCCGATGCTGCTTGGGCGATCTATTTTCTGTCCGGAGAAAAACTCCGCCGCCTCATCCCAACCAAACTGTTACGCCAATGGGCCGCAGAGGAAGCTAACATCCCTGCTTGGCTATTTGAGGAATCATACAGTTCGGTCGGTGACCTCGCTGAAACTATCTCGCTGGTGGTACCTGAACAGAAAACCGAAACGACAGGGTCCTTGAGCGAATGGGTCGAAGAACGATTACAGCCCATTCGTAATATGAATGAAGAGCAGCAACGCAAGGTCGTGACCGATATCTGGCATCAAAACCCTGCCGACGTACGATTTGTCATTCTCAAATTGATCACCGGTGCTTTTCGCGTAGGAGTCAGCAAGCGTCTTGTGACTCGCGCGCTGGCTGAACATACAGGAATCTGCGCCGAAGTGATTGCCCATCGCCTGATGGGAAGCTGGAGCCCAACACCTGAATCGTTCCTGCGATTATCAAACCCAGACGTCGACGATGCTATCGTCAGCCAACCTTATCCGTTCTGTTTGGCGCATGCGATCGATCGTGACAGTACTCCTGACTCCTTGGGAAAGATCAATGACTTTGCCGCGGAATGGAAATGGGACGGGATCCGCGGCCAATTGATCCAACGCAATTCGCAAATCTTCGTGTGGTCACGTGGCGAAGAACTGATGGAGAATCGTTGGCCCGAAATTGAGGCGGCGGCAGCCCTGCTGCCAACCGGAACAGTACTCGATGGTGAGATTTTGGCTACCAAAGATGATGGTACGATTCTTCCTTTCTCACAATTACAACGAAGAATCAATCGTAAGAAAGTCGGGCGGAAACTGTTACTTGAGGTGCCAGTTGTCTTTCACGCATTTGACTTACTTGAGCAGGACGGAAATGACCTTCGTTCACTGCCATGGAGACAACGCCGGGACCACCTGGAAATTCTAATGTCACGAGTGCAACATCCGCAGCTCAAAATCACTGAACTGATTCCCGCCCAATCTTGGGCAGACTGGACAGAGATAAGAACACACAGCCGTGAACGTCACTCCGAAGGCCTGATGCTGAAACGCGTCGACGCTCCCTATGATGTGGGGCGGGTACGCGGCACCTGGTGGAAGTGGAAAGTCGAACCATACACCATTGATGCTGTGCTCATTTATGCACAAAAGGGTCATGGCAAACGATCAAGTCTATTTAGCGACTACACATTCGCAGTGTGGAAAGATGATGAACTGGTACCGTTTGCAAAAGCTTACAGCGGTCTGACCAACGCCGAACTTCGGGAAGTTGACCGCTTCGTGCGAAAAAACACAAAGGAAGCGTTCGGACCAGTTCGAAGCGTACAGCCAGAACTGGTCATGGAACTTGCCTTTGAAGGCTTGCAAGCCAGCACGCGGCACAAAAGTGGAATAGCAACACGCTTTCCTCGCATCAGCCGGTGGAGGCATGACAAAGCAGCGAAAGATGCGAATACGCTTGAGGATGTACTTGACCTGCTACCTGGCTCATCAACGGGTGGTGACCATTGATGGATACCGTTCAACAATCCACACCTGAAACACCCTCTCAATCTGTCGATCGTTTTTTTCAATCGATAGGCTGGAAACCATTTCGATTTCAGCGATCGACGTGGCGTGCTTACCGCGATGGATCAAGTGGACTGGTTCACTCCGCAACGGGAACGGGAAAAACACTCGCCGTCTGGATGGGGCCAATCTTGAAGTGGTTAGGAGAAAATCGAAATCGAGACAAGTGGCAACCCAAACGGCCACCAGGATTGCGAGTTCTGTGGATTACCCCACTCCGAGCACTCGCCGGAGACACTGAGGCATCGTTGAGACAACCAATCGATCACCTAGGTTTGCCTTGGCGACTTGAATCAAGAACGGGTGATAGTAAAGCCAGTGCAAAAGCACGTCAGTTGAAACGGCTGCCCACAGCCTTGATCACCACTCCCGAGAGCTTATCTCTCATGCTAACGCATGAGAAACTCCTCGAACAATTCAGCCAACTGGAAGGCGTCATCGTTGATGAGTGGCACGAATTACTCGGTACCAAACGAGGAATTCAAACCGAGCTCGCACTATCGCGACTGAGAAAATTGAACCCTGCACTTCGAACCTGGGGTCTATCAGCAACCTTGGGTAATTTGGAACAAGCCAAACAGGCATTGGTCGGTTCTGAACCAAACCAACCGGTCAGAGTCATCGAAGGTTACAGTAAAAAACGTTTGGAACTTGAGTCGATTATCCCCGCACGAATCGAGTCATTTCCGTGGTCCGGCCACATCGGCACACGAATGGTCCCACAAGTCGCCGAGAAAATCGAATCAGTCAACAGCACTCTGGTATTTGCCAACACCCGATCACAGACTGAAATCTGGTACCAACAACTACTGAAACAACGACCCGACTGGGCTGGTCGAATTGCTTTGCATCACGGTTCTCTGGATACAAGTGTACGACAATGGGTAGAAAAAGGCCTTCGAGACGGTACTCTGCGAGCCGTAGTGTGTACCAGCAGCCTTGATTTGGGAGTCGATTACACCGCAGTAGATCTGGTAATTCAAATCGGAAGCCCGAAGGGTGCTGCTCGCCTGCTACAGCGTGCTGGTCGGAGTGGCCACCAACCCGAAGCAACTAGTCGATTGGCATTCGTTCCAACGAATGCAATTGAATTGATGGAACTGGCGGCAGCACAGGATGCCATTCGCGCGGGTCATCTTGAAGCACGACCTCTTCTTCAAAAACCACTCGATGTACTTGCTCAGCATTTAGTGACCATTGCCATCGGGGGTGGATTCCACTCACCCGAACTACTGCAAGAGGTCCGAAAGACGCAAGCGTATGAATCGCTAACTGACATCGAGTGGCAGTGGGTTCTGGACTTTGTGGTTCGCGGTGGTGCGTCTCTTGACGCCTATCCGGAATTCAAACGGGTAGAACGCAAAGACGACTTCTATCAGATCACGCAAAGACGGGTGCAAACCACTCATCGGATGAATATTGGCACAATTGTTTCCGATGCTGCGATGCATGTGAAATACATGAAGGGCAAAACACTTGGTACCGCCGAAGAGTCATTTTTATCCAAGCTTAAACCCGGAGAAAAATTCCTCTTTGCCGGCAGACTTGTCGAGATGGTCTGTGTCCGCGACAACGTTGCCTACGTGAAACGATCGAAAGGAACACCCGATACTGTCCCCCGATGGATGGGCGGACGCATGCCATTGTCGAGTGAACTGAGCAAAGCACTTCGCCAAAAACTGCATGAAGCATCCCACAAGAAACTGGCGGGACGTGAAATGAAGGCACTAAAAAGTTTGCTTGAAATTCAACAGCGTTGGAGCATCATTCCCCGAGCAGATCAGTTGCTGATTGAGCAGATCAAAACTCGCACTGGGTATCAAATTTTTCTATTTCCGTTCGAAGGACGATTAGTTCACGAAGGATTGGCGGCACTCCTTGCCTATCGTATCTCGCGGAACTGTAAAGCTACATTTTCGATGGCATGCAACGACTATGGCATCGTACTGCAATCTCCATCGAAAACGGACATTGATCCAAACACTGCCATGGAATGGTTTTCAACCGAGAATCTGATGGCTGATATTCTTGAGAGCATGAACTGTACCGAGATGGCTAAACGGCAATTTCGACAGGTCGCCAGAATCGCTGGACTGATTCAACAGGGACTACCAGGGTCACGCAAAAACGCCAGACAACTTCAAGCAAGTAGCAATTTGTTCTTTGATGTTTTCTGCGAATACGATCCTGGAAATCTACTGCTGGAGCAAAGCCGCCGTGAAGTACTCGACCAGCAACTGGAAGCATCCCGAATGCACTCTGCCATGGAACGTATCAATGAAAGCCAGATCATGCTCAAAGAACCACCACGAGTGACGCCGCTGGCTTTTCCCCTGCTTGTCGATAAATTGCGGGAAAGGGTCAGCAGTGAGACGCTTGCAGATCGTATTGCCCGCATGCAGGAGCAACTCGAATCAGCCGCAGCAGATATTGAAAAGTGAGTGGTAGCGTGAAGATTCGTCTGTTGGATTACGAACTGGAACTGCTTCCTGATAAAGGTGTTTACTGGAGTCAGCATCATGCTTTGTTCATTGCAGATACGCACTTCGGAAAAGAAGCTACCTTTCGATTCCATAACATTCCGGTACCCGATGGATCCACCGCTGGAACCTTGCGGGCAATCACCGAGATGGTACAGCAAACGAATGCAAAATCACTCGTGATTCTTGGCGACATGTTTCATGCCCGATCATCGCTCTCGACAAAGACGCATGAACAACTAATGGAATTTCGCCAACAACACCCCGAATTGAAAATCAAATTGGTACTTGGAAATCATGATCGCCCCCTGGGCACTCTGCCATCCAGTTGGCAGGTTGATGTCGTTCCCATGGGAGAATTCGCCGACGGCTTGGCGATTGGACATGAGCCCGAGAGCATTCCGAAAGATGTCGCGCTGATGCTATGCGGGCACCTTCACCCAGCAGTGCGTTTGATCTCAGTGGTAGACCGCACCAACAGATTACCCTGTTTCTGGTGGCACAAAAAACGCCTGATCCTTCCTGCAATTGGTGGTTTTACCGGTAGCAGTACAATTAAGCCAAAACCAACTGATGGCGTCTGGGTGATAGCCGAAGGAAAGGTGATCCCTTACCCACGGCGCAAATCAAAATAAACAAACAGTAATTCTCGATAAACGTTGCCATCCAAGTAATGGAATCGGCAACGATCTGGTGATTTTGCTCCACTGATAATCCGCTCAGATTCATCCCTCGGGTTGGCCCCACACCACTGCGGCGTGACCTAACAACGAGGTCTTAATTGATCAGTCGGCTCCAAATCCGTAACATGATGGAAGTGAGACTCGAATCGCTCGAAAGGAGCAGCGATCATCGAAATCAAATCGGTGATCAAAATCATGGACTTTGCAGCAGACTTCACCGCCATCGACTTCGAAACCGCAAGCCACAAACCTGACAGCGCCTGCCAATTGGGTGCTGTCGTTGTCCGCGATGGACAAGTCGTAGACCAATTCATGTGGATGATCCGCCCCGAACCACTCTATTTCAGCCAAGGTAATATTCGGATCCACGGCATCACCCCAGCTCAAGTTCGCGAAGAATCAAATTTTGGAGATACCTGGTCAGAGATCTCAAACAAAATCGGTAACGACTGTTTAGTTGCACATAACGCAAGTTTTGACATCAAAGTTCTGCTTGCGTGCCTTCGCACCCATCGGAAACCGATTCCCGAATTTCATTTCACATGCACACGAGCGATAGCCCGTCGCACGTGGCCACACCATCGCCGTTACGGATTGAAACCGCTGTCAAACTGGCTCGGCATTCGCTTTCAGCATCATGATGCGTTGGAAGACTCAATTGCCTGTGCAAAAATTCTGTTAGCCGCCGGGATTGATCGCGAAGCAACGTCACTGGAGCACCTGGAACAGATTTTGAAACTTAACCGTGGGAAAGCTGGCGATTGGGGTTATCGCGGGGCAACAGGAAAATCGAAAAGGCGAACAGGTCAGACGAATTCCAAAGCAACCACCGCTAGCTCGGCTGCTGGGTTACCTTTCCTGTTTCCCAATCAATTGGCGAGTGGTGGAGAACATGTCCCAAACGTCGCCGAATCTGAACCGGAAATCGACATGCAACGAATTCTGATTCGTGGTGAGTTTGTGCGTCCGTTAAGTGGAAAACGGATCGCATTTTCCGGAAAATTGCGTTGCATGAGCCCAAGTGATGCCGAAACCTTAACTGCACGACTGGGGGGCACTTGGCAGGAAACTGTCGATCAGCAAACCGATTACCTCGTCATGGGATCGAGTAGAAAATCTTCAGCATCCTTTGATGGTCCCAACAACGCTCATCTTGCGCAGACTTTTAGCGAAGCCGGACATACAGTAAAAGTCGTCGACGAGCAAGAATTTCTGAAGCTTGTGATGTCATACGACTGAACGATAGAACCCGTGCATGAAGAGCAACTGGGCATAGAGAAGCAATCTTGTGTCTTTTCAACGGATACACCGACCCAATGCCAATAAACTTTTTTCAATAACAAGGGCTTCCAAACGCTATATTCCACTCAGGACGGGCTCTAGCTTACATCGCAGTGTATTGAATCTTTTGTAATTTCTGATTCTGTTCCACCCTGCTACAAACATTGCTCGATTGGCGTTTATCCCATGAATTACAGTCTCATTCTTCTTCTCGTTGGTCTGGTTGCCGCTCACTTGGCTTCTCAGAGTCAGACTGTTGACGCTCAGGAAAATGATCAGAACAGCCTCTTGGAGGAGGCCAATTCGTTGAATAAAAAATTGCCCAGTGAATCAACCGCTCCGTTCAATGTGCCCTTCAAAACTTATGGTGGGACACAATTCTGGACAGATCATCAACACACCGATGGTTACCGCATTCAATCAAATTGGATGACCAATCATTGGCGACTTCTCGATGCCACCGACGTCCGCCGCGCTTGGGGCACCCGAAAGCAGTGTGAAGTGGCTTTGGGTGATTTGCTGAACGACAAGAAAGATGCATCTGAAGGCACAGAATACGTCGTTTTGTTGCATGGCCTGATGCGTTCGCACCAATCCATGCGGTCCATGGAAAAAACCCTACAGGCGGCTGACTGTGGAACCGTCTTGCGTTTTAGCTACGCGAGCACCAGAAATACGATAGGAGATCACGCAGCTGCTCTTCAAGAGGTACTCACCGGCTTGCCCAAAGGCGGAAAGATTTCGTTTGTGGCTCACAGCATGGGAAATATCGTCGTTCGTCATATGCTTGCAGACTTGAAAGAAGAAGGTGATCCAGATGGTCTGCTGCAGCGATGCGGTTGCATGGTCATGCTAGGGCCTCCCAATCAGGGTGCTGCTATCGCTCGACGTCTGGCTTACACCAAAGTGTTTGGTCTCGTCGCAGGTAAAACTGGTCTGCAACTCGGACCCAACTGGCAACAATTGGTTGGAAACCTGGCCATTCCCGAATTTCCGTTCTCGATCATTGCAGGCGATCTGAGCGAAAAAAATGTTCGCAACCCGATTCTGGGTGAAGCCAGTGACTTTGTTGTACAAGTGGAAGAAACACAACTCGAAGGCCGTGAATCATTCACCACCGTGCCAGTCTTACATAGCACGCTGATGAAGAATCCAAAGGTGCAACAACTAGTCGTCGAATTTCTACAGTCACACTAAATCTGACAGTCCGTTCAACAGCATTTCCTTTTCAAGGCGATGACCAACGAGCTCCTAAAACACGGCAACGTGATTCGAACAAGACGACCGCCGCTTGATCAAACGATCCGAGAACGATCTATCCGGACCATTCCACAGCTTCGATGATTCTTGCCAGCAAAAACATCCCCAATCAACGTACTGGGTTGATTGTGATACAACTGACGTTGTCGACATCATGTTCAGGCTTATAGGCCAGCGAAGCAGTTTCTTGCATTCACAAAGCCTGCACCGACAAAGCCTTACAGAGCACTTTCGACGATCGAAAGTCCATAAAATAAGAGAACGCAGACATCAATTGACGCCTGCGTTCACGATAGAATAGCCGCTAATATAATAGTGGGTGCAGATAAGATCTGGACGCCGACCCGATGTCCGGAGCGATTGTTCCGGAGTTCACCAAAGCAATGTATATGGCTGAACCAGACGGAATGATTATTGATAGGAAGGTCATCCTTGTAAAGGGTGAATCTGTATGAGCTCGAATGACGACAAGAATATCCCGGAATTGCTGAGAATAGGGGACAAAATCTCCCTTCTTCCCGTCATTCATGGGAGCGGGCAGTTCGCGGTCACCGTGCGGCGTTGGATGCTCGAACACGCTTTCGACTGCATCGCCGTCCCACTGCCAGGATCATTTCGAACTGCAGTGGAAGCTGCGGTTCTGGAATTGCCACGCCCCTCCATCGTGATCCAACCCCCGACCACTGCGTTCACTGCAGAACCAGAGAACTGGGAGCTCAACGAGTGGAATTCAGAAGAAGAAGAAATAGAAGATCTGGATGCAGCCACCTGCAGCTATATCCCGATTGATCCCTGCCAGAGCGTGATCATGTCAATCCGCGCTGCGATGGGCGAACATATTCCCCGAGAATACATTGACTTGGAAACGGATCCGTTTCGCCCCTATGCCACGACGATGCCAGATCCATTCGCGGTCCGCCACGTAGCACCCGAAAAATTTGCGGCTGCTGTCTTACCAACCATTGTCCCACCGACAGATCAACAAACACGCCAACGCATGGTTCACATGGCATGGCGTCTACGGCAATTGGAAAATCGCTACCAACGAATCTTGTTGGTCACCAGTGTTTTGCATTGGCCGTGGATTCGTGATGCCTATACACAACTGGGAATCAGTTCTGACTCGCCTCCCAAAAGTGAAGTGACAGCATCTCTGGAACTACCGGATGACGATGATGTGCAGGAACCCGTTCGGTACGCGGTCAAGAATCGCACACTGATGTTTCTGTTTGGTGAGTTACCCTACATCACTGGTCTGTATGAACGAGCAAGATCAGAACTGGAAGAGGATGACGATCTGCAAATCGATGGGGTCAAAGAACTACTGATTGCTGCCCGCGAAGCCTATCGCCGAGACCTTGGTAACCGAGCTAGACGTATCACACCTTTGCATCTGTCAAAGTGTTTGCAATACATTCGCAATCTGTCGTTGATTCATCGCCGCATGACGCCAGACCTGATCACGATTGTAACTGCCGCCAAACAGATCCTGGGGGATCAATTCGCTCTGCACGTCGCTGAACTTGCAAACGACTACCGCTACTCCGAGGCAGATGAGGAGCACACTGAACTGGAGGAAGTCACATTAGGAATCGACCAGGCTCGACTTCCCGATGGAGAAATCATGTCTCTCGTCAATCGGTTGCCAGGACCACCCATGACATGGTGCACGCTTGAACTGAAACGACGCCCCACTAAGTCAGAATCAGATCAATGGAAGTACCGGTGGAATCCGTACAGCCAATGCAGCTATCCACCGGAAGATGACCGAATTGAAAACTTCAGAACACGAGTTTTTGAACGTGCCCGATCGATCATGGGCAACGACTTGGCAAAAACCGAGAAGTTCACAACCAGTGTCAAAGATGGCATTGATATTCGCGACACTCTCAGACATTGGTATGAGAAACAAATCTATGTCAAAGTCGTCCCACCAAGTCGAGGCACACTTGATGCTTGCGTGATGCTGTTCGATTCGCCTGCGGACCCCCGTGATTACCCATGGCGGACGACGTGGTTCGCGGAACACAAAGACGAATCGACTCTATCCTTCTATGCGACCAACTATGAGGAGGAAATGGTGGGTCCGGGGATTGGCATGGGCATTTATGGAGGCGCTCTCTTTCTTTATCCACCTGTAGGGATTCCCGACGTGTGGACAGATGCAAGACTCGATTACACTGAAACACTTGAAGAACGCTTGTTAGCTGCAGCTTGCGTTCATTCGCGAGGCAAGCAAATCGCTGTGCTGTCTGCATTGCCACCGGGCAACGGCTTTCGGAAATTGGCGAGACGATACCGCAAACATCTTGTACATGTCCCACTGAATTCATTCAGTGATGAACAGGTTCAGCAACTGCGCACCGTGCATGTGTTGAATGGCAGTGAAGTCCGAAGCTACGCTGAAGAATTCATCAGAAAAGTCTGAGCAAAAACAACTCGCCAAGTCTTCCTCGAGGTGGCGATTCTTTCCGCACTCGCACCATGCAGTGACAGTCAACTGACTAGTTCCCCACTGCCCGCCTTTGTGCGGCCCGCTGAGCCTCAAGGACCGCGTCCTCGAGTGTACGCCCGCCACGTTTTGGCAAGTCCTCCTCAGGCACCAAAGGCGGCACAGTCCCACCGTTCTGTTGCCTCATAGCAGCACTGTAGACTCCGATGACGCCCGATTGAAGCAAGGTACCTGGAGGCAGAAAAAAACGACCAATCCCGCGACCTTGAAAGTTAATGTCCTCGATCACATTCGGACTCTTACCAGTTCGATCAAT